>JABINZ010000287.1 GCA_018698135.1 Bacteroidota bacterium | reverse complement strand
ATGGAGCAAACGCTCCATCTTTTCCAAAAAGCGACTTCCCACTCTTAAACTGTTCTAGCGCTTTTTCTTCTAAATTGTCTAAATAGTTCTGATCCATAATCAAATTTACGATTTTGGACAGAGTTTAATTTACACCCTCATCAGAAATTCTTAAGATCAATATTCACTTAGTTACCAAAGCGCATATTGTTTTCTTTGGTGCTGAAAGCGAGTTGAAACCTATTTTACCAGGGCTTCGGAATTCAACACAGGAAGAAATACTTAAGCAACTATATAGTAATAAAAGACTTAGTCGATAATTAATAGTTATCTTAAATAAGATAGTATTTCCAGTTTGCTCAAGTTCCCTACCTTTCATTAGTCAGTCTTGGGTTCGAAGAAAGGGGTCTACGGGCTATAATTGATTCAATATGTTTTTTTTGTTCTCACTTTAAATAAAAATTCGAGTTAATTAATCCTTGTTCTCCTAACACAAGGCCATTTCTATATACTAAGGATAGTGGGGGCATCAAAAATCTTCTAATACTTTTTCTTTTTTCTTTTCCTTTTCAAAATCCAATAAATCAATACTAACATATTCGATTTCTAATTTAGTTTTATAATTTTCCCCTGTTAAATAAAGATAAATTTTTGTTCTTGATGTTACCCAAACCGAGTAATAGCTTAAATGGCCAAGACTGATAGCAAATCCCCATTGATCATGATCGTTTTTATACAAATCATTTTTCCAGAAAATCTTATCCAGACTTGGATCATGATATTTTTCTTTCAAAATATTTTTTAGAGAATAATAATCTGAAATAAAATCATTTTCATTAGAATGCACTTGAGTAAAAACATATTTTGATCGAACTAATTTATTTTCAATAAAAATATAAAATATGAAACAATCAAAGCCTGCTATTGTGGAACTGTAACCAATAATATCATCTTTATTAATTGGATCTGGTAACTTCTCCGAATTTAATACTTCATCTTTTGTCATCCCCCATAAGCTATTACGAAAAGTAAAACCAGTGTCAATTGTTTCCTGATGCTTAGATTGTTCACCCTCAACTGCGTAACCTTTAAAAAAAACAACCTCCATACCTTCTGCAGTGACTATCTGAATAGATTTATAAAACATTCCTACTATAGGTGGAGTGAAAATAATTTTTAGTATGGTTTGAGAATTTGGTGAAATATATTTCGAATCAAGTGAATGTGAAATATCAGGTGAAAGATATTTGATATTAAGAATTTCAGTAGTCGAATTAGATGTATTGCTTATTGTATATATTATTTCTATTTCAGATCCTATTATAACAGTATCACATTCAAAAGACTGGGGGCTTATTTGTATTCCATTGGCAAAACTAATAAAATATAAAATTAAAAATGGAATAGTAATTAGTAGTTTTTTCATGATATTTTTTATCAAATATACTAAAATTTATTAATACATTCTAAATAGCACTATATACAATAACGCAATCTTATATTCACCCAGCTATCGGCCGGTAGCTTGGATTAGTAGCAAGTTTACTACGGACTATAATAGAATACATTGTTTAACCCATAAGTATTGCCCTAATTGGGTCAGCCAAAACTATTTAATTCAATTGCCAATTATTCAACTCAGGCTTTTGTTATCTCATCTACTTTCTTTTTCTTCGTGCCATTGAAAAAGGGCTTTTATTTTCGTTTGTATAAAGCAAATTATGCATTAGTCTTCATTTTTTCACACCATGATACCATCCCAAAAAGGTGATGAATCATCAACAAATATGAATCACAATATGGAAATTTTCTTTCCTGATCAAAGATGGACTAGTGAAGGTGAGCCTGAACTCGGACTAGGAATCGTTACTGAAATCAGTAAAAGTCGGGTAAAGATACATTTTCCAGTATCCGGTGAAACCCGACTTTATGCTATAGAAAATGCTCCGGTTCGCAGAGTATTCTTCAAGCCGGGGGATACAATTGTGGACACCAATAAACGTTCAATGCTAATTGAACGAGTTCATGAAGATGGCAAATTATTCACTTATTTTGGTCAAGATTGGACATTATCTGAGGCAGATATTGGAGATGTGTCAGTAAAATATGGTTTAGATGATCGACTTTCCATGGGAGATGTGGACACACCAGAACTATTTTCATTACGCAGGAAGACTCTTCAACATGATCATAATAGGAGAATTTCTCCTGTAAATGGATTTGTCGGTGGCCGAATCGATCTGATTCCTCATCAACTTTACATTGCACATGAGGTGAGTATGCGATATGCCCCTCGTGTCCTGCTGTCAGACCAGGTAGGTCTTGGAAAAACAATAGAGGCTTGCTTAATTCTGCATCGTTTACTTTTAAGTGGGCGGATATCAAGAGTTTTGATTCTCGTTCCTGAGTCACTTGTTCATCAATGGTTTGTCGAATTACTTCGAAGATTTAATCTGTGGTTTCACATTTTTGATGAAGAGCGTTGTTCCTCAATTGACAAGAGCGCACCAGATGGAAACCCTTTTCTGGACAATCAATCAATCATTTGTAGTACGGCTTTCTTAGCAGGTTCAGAGATTAGAGCCCGACAAGCACTATCGGCCAATTGGGATATGCTGGTTGTAGATGAAGCACATCATCTGGAATGGTCAGTTGATAAAGTCAGTCCAGCCTACAGTGTTGTTGAACAATTGAGTAAAGTTGCAAAAGGCTTACTTCTCCTGACAGCTACCCCTGAGCAATTGGGACTTCAAAGTCATTTTGCACGACTTCGTTTACTTGATCCTGACAGATACGCTGATTATGATGCTTTCAAAAACGAATCTTCAGATCATAAAGAGATTGCTGATGTTGTTGAAAAATTATCATTAGGCAAATCTTTACGGGCTAAGGATAAAAGTTTACTACAATCGATATTTGGCAAAGAAAGAATAGATTCTCTGGCTGTAGGTGGATATTCAGCACAGAAGAATCTAATCGAGGATTTGCTTGACCAACATGGACCAGGCCGGGTTGTATTCCGAAATACACGATCAGCAATGAGCGGCTTTCCAAAGCGAAAGGCTCACTTGATTCCAATCAAGGGCGTAGACGAGTCTGACCTTTGGAAAGAGCGTTTGTCAAAGGAGTTTTTAGTGGATATGGAGTCTACTGTGGACTCTTCGGTTAAACAACAATTTTGGTTCACTAATGATCCAAGAGTTGACTGGCTTGTAAAAAAAATGGAGGATCTACACCCTGCAAAAGCACTACTCATCTGCAGGAGTAAAGAAAAGGTGATTGCCTTGGAACAGGCACTAGTTAATCGAATTAATCTGAAAGTTGGTGTTTTTCATGAGGATCTCACTATTGTCCAACGGGATAGAAATGCAGCTTGGTTTTCAGAAACAGATGGTGCCCGATTACTTATATGTTCCGAAATAGGAAGCGAGGGAAGAAATTTTCAATTCGCAAATCACCTCATTTTATTCGATTTGCCATTTCATCCAGAATTGTTGGAACAACGAATAGGCCGCCTCGACCGGATCGGTCAGTCAAATGATATCCACATTCATGTCCCATACCTGGAAGGAAGCCCTCAAGAAGTACTTGTCAGATGGTTTCATGAAGGATTAGATGCTTTTAGGGAAAACCTTGAAGGAGGTAATCAACTGGCTCAGTTATTTAGCGATCGTCTGCTCAAGACTGCCATATCGCTCTCATCACCTGATGCTGAAAAGCAATTGAAATCATTGATCGCTGAAACAGCTATTTTCCAAAAAGAATTAAAAAAGACCCTTGCAGACGGGCGCGATCGTTTACTGGAAATGAATTCCTATCGTCCTGAAATTGCAAAAAAACTGGTTGAGCTGATCAAGGCAGAAGACCTTAATATGAGTCTTGAAATATACATGAACAATGTCTTTGACCATTTTGGTGTTGAAATAGAAGACCTTGCTCCCCAAACCTATTTATTGCATCCTGACAGAACCAATAATGAGGTTTTTCCTTCGATTCCAAATACAGGTGTTTCAATCACATTTGATCGTAAGCGAGCACTGAGCCGGGAAGATATTCGTTTCCTCAGCTGGGATCATCCTATGGTAACAGATGCCATTGACATGGTATTGAGTTCAGGAACTGGAGCTGTCAGTTTTGGAGTCCTTCGTAAAAAAGGAAACCCTGCCCTGCTCCTGGAGCTACTTTTTGTTCTTGAAACAGCAGGAGAACAAAGCATTTATGTGGATCGTTTTCTGCCCAATACACCCCTGAGAGTTGTTGTTGACCACAGTTGCACGGATGTAACTCATTTATATTCAGTTGAAACCTTTGACCAA
This sequence comes from Bacteroidota bacterium, assembly GCA_018698135.1. Taxonomy (NCBI): domain Bacteria; kingdom Pseudomonadati; phylum Bacteroidota; species Bacteroidota bacterium. The sequence continues at coordinate 38,669 of JABINZ010000287.1, read as the reverse complement.
CAATTGCTACCCGGTAAAATGGACGATTTGATAGATAATGACAGCTTTATGGAAAGCATTCTTCCTAATATGATGTCAGAAGCCTCCAAAATTGCTGAAGCCTTAGGGGCAACAGAAGTAGCAAATGGGATGAAAAAGATGAATTTCACTCTGGATCACGAAATCGATCGACTTAAATTGTTACAAAAAAAAAATAAGCACATTCGACCGGAAGAAATTCAGATTGCTTTACAAGAACAGTCAACTCTTGCAAACCTCATTAGTGAGGCAAGAATCAGGTTGGATGCACTCCAACTTATTAGAGTTAATTAATCCTTAGTCCTAAATCTCAAAGCCATTTCTACAAACTACTGTTAGTGGGGTTGCCTTATTTGGTGTTTTCACTAAATTATTATTAATTGTTGGTGATAACACCAACAATGGCGAAAGGCGTGGGGACTATGGACAAGTATTAATTCAATTTCATAATCCTGAGTCCCCAAACACAAGGCTATTTCTACAGACTAAGAATAGGAAATGTATTGAAACAATTCGAAATTCCTTAATCATTATTCATAAAGCCTTGCTTCGTGATCACTTCAAGAAAAGCTTTTGAAAAATGGAGATTATCTGTTTTTTTGTAGCGTTTATCTGTAAAAACCTGGGCTAATGTTTCAACATCATTTTCTTTCACAATTTCTTTGTAAAAGTTCATGTTCTCCTTCTCTTCAAAAAGAGATTTGATTGTTTCATCTGAATAATCCTGATAGGTATCTTCATGAACAATGGCTTCTAAAGGTAAGCGATCTGTTAAACCTGGATTTTCATCCGGATAGCCAACAACCACTGTAGTAATAGGTACAACACCTTTAGGCAGGTTAAGAACATCAATTATTTTATCAGCTAAATAGATAGTAGTTCCTAAATAACATATCCCCAATCCTTGATCCTCAGCAGCAATACAAGCATTTTGAGCTGCTAATAAAGCATCGATGGCTGCAGTAAAGAAAAACAGAAAGTTATCATAACCAGGCTCAGCCTTACTTAACTTACACCATTTGTTGAAACGATTTATATCTGCACAAAAGGTTAATACAACAGGTGCCTCACTGACCATAGCCTGATTAAAATGGCAACCTAATAGTTCATCTCGTATTTCTTGAGATTTTGAAACTACAATACTATACACCTGCATATTACCGGTAGTAGACGCTCTGCTTGCAGCCTCCAAAACAGTGTTTAATGTCGAGGCATCAATTGGCGTATTTTTATACTTACGTATACTTTTATGATTAAAAATGGCATCAATCATTTCTAAGGATTTTAAATGGCTATTTGTTCAGGATGTAAATATTAGGAATTGTATAATAAGAACAAAATAAATATGTGTTTAATTCAATGAAGATCGAATAAATTCTTCCATCTTTTGAATTTCATTAGCCTGAAACCAAACAATCTCTTTGTCTCTTCTTAACCAAGTCATTTGTCGTTTTGCATAATTCCTGCTATGCTGCTTAAACTTAGCAATGGCCTCATCAAGTGAATATTTGTGATCAAAATAATCAAAAAATTCAGTATAGCCAATGGTCTTCAAGGAAGTCAGCTCACGAAATTCAATCAAACTTTCTACTTCATTTACTAATCCATTGTCAAACATTTGATCGCATCGGTCTTCTATACGCTTGTATAAAACTTCGATTGGAACTTCGATGCCTATTTTAACAGATTCAAAATCACGTTTTGGTAACTGTTGATTTGTATAATAAGAAAAAGCTTTTCCAGTTCCTATGCATACTTCTAAAGCTCGAATTACTCGCCTGGGATTATGTATATCTATTTTGTTGTAAGTGAAGATATCCAGCTGTTTCAATTCGTCAGACAAAATGGCAAGTCCTTCATTTTCCATGCGTAAGTCCAATTCTTGTCTAATGGAGCTATCAACTTCAGGAATATGGTTTATTCCTTTGGTAACTGTATCAATAAATAATCCTGAACCACCTACTAGAAATGGCAATTTACCAGCTTTCAATAACTGGCTTATTGTTTTTAAAGCAACTTGCTCAAATGCAGAAACATCTACAGGATTCAATATCGATTCGAAACCAACAAAGTGATGCTTTACTTGAGCTAACTCTGTATCTGAGGGTTTTGCTGTTCCTATATTTAGTTCATGGTAAAATTGCCGAGAATCGGCCGAAATAATTTCAGCACCAAACTTTAATGCAAGGGAGATAGCTAGAGTAGTTTTTCCACATGCTGTAGGGCCTTGAATGACTACAATTTTGGACATGTGAAGGATTAATAATAATTATCATTGTCAGGATAATCTTCTTCTAAACTATCCAAACTCTCAAATCCGCTTAATTCATCTTTATAATCATCCAGATCGTCCAAATCTTTTAAATCAAATTTATCCGATTCGTTGCCTCCATCATAAACATCATCATTCTTTTCTATCAAGTTTTTCAATAATTCCATATCGTCATCCGACATGCTTTTTTCATCAAAACCAGCAAATAACTCTTGTTTTGGATCATCACCTGAGGACTTTATTAATTTAGGTAATTTTTCATTCTCTAACTTTTCTTTTCTAATGCTTTCTAATTCAACTTCAAAATTCCACATGTTTAAGAAATCATAAATATAAGTCAGTTTATCTCCAGTTTCTTTTAACACATCAGCAATACTAACATCTTTCATCAATGTAGCGCCTTCTTCCTTTTGCATGTCAGTTAAGCAAAATTCTTCACGATCACTTCTACTATCATAATTCTGGTAAAAAGATGCTAATTCGCCATCTTCAAAATGCACAGAATTCAGGATTGCTTTATGCAATACAATCAAAGGATGATTTGCATCTACGTCAATAATCCTGAAAATATCCGGATCATCCTTTACAGAAATTTTTATACTATAAACTGACATGGTATTAATTTGATTACTCTTTCAAAATTAGTTTATAAATTGCAAACGAGACAATTAATTAGCCTTGTTTTCATTTAAATCAACTTCAAGACCTTTTTCTTTTGCAATTTTCAGTAATAATGCAAAAGCTTCTGAATAATTATTTCCAATTACCCCTTCCATAATGGCTTCTTTTATTTCATCTTTTATTTCACCAACTAATCGGGAAGGCTTTAATTTTAATGCTTTCATGATGGTTTCACCAGCAATTGGATTCTTCCAATTTCTCAATTCATCCTTTTCAGTGACCTCTTCTATTTTGATTTTTACATTATCAAAACGTCTCAAGAAAGTTTTTACTTTTTCTTGATTTTTTGAAGTCACATCTGCTTTACAAAGTACCAGTAGGTCATTTATATCATCACCTGACTCTACTATTAATCGTCTGATGGCTGAATCAGTAACTTCTTCTTTTGTGAGAGCTACAGGACGTAAATGCAGATAAACCATTTTTCTTACATACCGCATTTTCTCATTCATTGGAAGCTTCAACTTTTTAAAAACCTGAGGAACCATCCTCGATCCAACTACTTCATGCCCATGAAAGGACCAGCCTACTTTATTATCAAATTTTTTGGTAGCAGGTTTGCCAATATCGTGTAAAAGTGATGCCCAACGCAACCACAGATTATCAGTAACTTCAGAAATATTATCCAGTACTTGCAGCGTATGATAAAAATTGTCTTTGTGTGAGATATTATCAATGGTTTCTGCTCCTTTCAAATCCAACAATTCAGGAAGAATATAATCTAATAAGTGAGTATCATGTAATAATTTAAATCCAATTGAAGGTATTGGTGAGCACATGATCTTATTCAATTCATCTGTAATTCTTTCCTGTGTGATTATTTGCAAACGATCTGCATTTTTGCATATCGAATCGAAAGTATCAGGATGCAGGCTAAATCCAAGTTGAGAAGCAAATCGAGCTGCACGCATCATTCTCAAAGGATCGTCAATAAATGTTTTATCAGGATGTAATGGAGTGCGTAGAATACAACTGTTTAGGTCATTCAAACCAGAAAAAAGATCAACTAAGGATCCAAAATCCTGCTTTCTCATACTAATTGCCATCGCATTAATTGTAAAATCTCTGCGATTCAAATCATCTTCGAAACTACCCTTACTGACAATTGGATTTCTGGAATTAAGCTGATAAGACTCTTTGCGAGCACCAACAAACTCAATTTCATAACCTTTGAATTTGATGTTTGCGGTACCAAAAGTTTTGAAAATATTCAAATCAGCTTTATGACCAATCGACTTAACAAATAGTTTTGCGAATTCAATACCATCTCCAACAACAACAAAATCGATATCTTTTGATGGACGATGAAGAAACTGATCTCTGACAAAACCACCAACAACATAAACATCTGTTTGGGACTTATCGGATAAATCAGATACTAAGCTGAATATTTCATTACCAGCTAGATAACTACTGATATCGGTTTGAATATCTTTCAAATTAAAATACTAATTGCTATAAATGACAGGCTAATACTTATCTCTTTTTCTGATTTGCTTGGCGCTGCTGTTTCTGCATGTCTTCAAGCCGCTGTTGCCACTTTGACTTTCCTTTGCCTGTTTTCTTTTTCTTATTCATTTCAATTTTCTTTCTCAGCTTATCTTCATTAACAAATTGCTTAAACAGATATTGCTGACCAAAAGTAATGATATTGGCAAGGAAATAATAATAGCTTAAACCTGCAGAATAATTATTAAAGAAACCCAAGAACATGATAGGCATCACATATTGAATTATTTTCATTTGTTTGCCCATGGCATCATTTCCACCACCCATCATTTGACTATTCATACGCGTATAAATAAGTGTAGAGATGGTCATCAACACAGTAAACAAACTCACATGGTCACCATAAATCTTATCCAAAAGAGGTACATAACCAAATGTCCATATTGAATCGTAGGTAGATAAATCATGAGCCCAGAGGAAGCTCTCTTGTCTTAATTCTATAGATGAAGGAAAAAAGCGAAATAAGGCTATCAGTATAGGCATCTGCAATAACATCGGCAAACAACCGCCCATTGGACTCACCCCTGCTTGTCGGTAAAGCTTCATTTGCTCCTGTTGCATTTTAGCCTGATCCTTCCCTACTTTTTCTTTCAGTATATCTAGCTCAGGCTTTAGTAAACGCATTTTTGCAGTTGACAAATATGATTTATAAGTCAATGGCAATAAAATCATTTTAATTATAAGCGTAAGCAGCAATATGATAATTCCGTAGTTGGCAATGTATTTACTCAGAAAATTGAATACAGGAATAACAACACCAACATTCACCCATCTTAAAATGTTTCTTCCGAGGAAAATTTGCTCCTCCATTTCCAAATTATAGGCTTTGAGGGTTTTGTAATGGTTGGGGCCATAAAAGAAATTCAAATCATAAGTTTGCACCGGAATATGCTCAAATGCAAAGCTTAACGTAGCATCCAAACGCTTTTGGTGTTTTTCATCTTCTATCGTTTCACTTTCGATATGACCTCTGAGAAAATTGGTTTTTGAAATTAAGGTCTGATTAAAAAAGTGTTGTTTAAATGCAACCCACTGTACTTTGCCATCCAGATTCTCGCTTCCATCTTTAGTATCATTTAAACGGCCGGGTTTTTCATTCTCATATCGATAATATACGGTTGGATTACTTCCCACTATTCTCGAATTCTTTTTTGCTTTTCGTTCCAGAAAAAGAGTTTTTGTATTCCAATTCAGATCGATGTACTTAATTGTCCTTGGAATAACTTGATCGAATCCAACCAAATTGATTTGAAAATCCAGCATATAAGAGTCATCAACCAAGCTAAATTTATGCTCAATATATTGGTGTTCATTTAGTTTCATTTTCATAGAAACTGTTGAACCAGCCTCAGTTGACATGGCTGTTGCATTTTGATCGACCTCAAAATATAAATCTGAGGTATTTACAATTTTATTTGAAGCAGAAAATTTATAGCCAAATTCCTGATCACCTTCGTCAAATAATATCAATGGTGCACCTTCGTAAGTAGTGTACTCTTTTAACTCAGCATAGACTACACGACCTCCTTTAGGAGCAATTTTAACTTTCAACCAATTACTCTCAAGCACTATAAAATCATCTGATCCCTCAGTAAATTTTTCAAATTCAGCAGGAACATTCAACACTACTGCTTCCTGAAAACTACTTGTATCACTAATAGATTGAATTTGTGTTCCAGTATCTGCAATTGCAGCTTGAACTATCGCTTGTTTCCGAATAGAGTCCTGTACAACAAAAGTTGAATCAGATATTCGTTGCTTTTCAGCTAATTCTTGTTCATTTGGCTTATTAATAAAATAAAAACCCAGCAATACAGCTGCTATTAATAAGAATCCTAATATTGAATTGCGATCCATTGGTAAATTTTAATTTAAGTGCAAAAATAGGTAAATATTGCATTGAGAAAAGCCTGAATCTCCTTAATTTCAGCTATCATGCAGAAAACTCGTTTAACTTAATATATTTGCTCTGTACAGAAAGAGTGTTATGATACGTTTTAATGCAAAAGTGATCCAACTATTATTTAAACCCAAGCGTTATTGGGAATTTATATTTTCAAGGAAACTAACCGATAAGGATGTTTTTGTTAAGACCTTACTCCCCATTTCAATTTTATTGATCTTAGCCATACTTCTTGGCCCCTTAAACATATTTGAATGTTTTAGTTTACCCGACTTAGTCATTTCAATTCTTTATGGCTTTGTTTTTCCAAACAGTTTAGTTCTCGCAAGTTCGTGGATGGTTTATAAACTCGCTAAACCACTTGGCAGCAATGCAAGTCTGCAGCAAAGTTTGGTCATGATTTCATTTTCGTTGTTGCCTTATTTTATTGCTTTATTTTTCATTTATATTTTCCAATTAAATCACAAATTTGAATTGATTGGATTATTAGGGATTTACTTTTATTATTTAGCATGTAAGAAGTACATTGAAATTATAGAAAGGCATTTTATTAGCTACATCATTATTTCCGTTATAATTACACTCGGAATATACACTATATTAAAAAGTATACTGGGAATGATTAGCCTCATCTCTTTTATTAATTTTTCATTCTAATCGTCAATACATGATTAGTGCATGTATTCGTATTTTTGCAATTCAAATAATATATGATTACACGAATTGACACGAATGTAGAAACAGCAATTGCACTTCTCAAAAAAGATGAGGTGGTGGCAATACCAACCGAAACTGTTTATGGTTTAGCAGGAAATGCGCTTAATCCTGAAACAGTACTGAAAATATATGAAGTCAAGCAAAGACCAAGTTTTGATCCATTAATAGTCCATACGAACTCTTTAACTAAGATTTCAACTTTTGTAAAAAATATCCCGGATATAATTTTCAAACTCTCAGAAGAGTTTTCTCCTGGCCCTTTAACCTACGTATTGCCAAAATCTGATCTTATTCCCGACATTGTTAGTAGTGGACTTCCTTCTGTTGCTATTCGAATTCCTGATCATCCACTTACTCTTGAATTATTGAGTTCGCTTTCTTTTCCTCTGGCTGCCCCAAGCGCAAACTTATTTGGAAAAATTAGTCCAACAAAAGCAGAGCATGTTTATAATCAGCTACAAGGCAAAATTCCATTTATTCTTGATGGAGGAAATTGCAAAATTGGAATTGAATCAACAATTGTAAGCTTTCATAATAATAAGCTTCAGGTTCTCAGATTAGGAGGAATAACGATCGATCAGCTATATGATACAGTAGGTAGCAGAAATGTTGTCTTTCATCAGGCTGAGCAAATTAATGCTCCAGGACAATTAAAAAGTCATTATGCAACACAAACCCCAATGCTAATAGGAGATATTGAAGAACTAATTTTGAAATATTCCGACAAAAAACTAGCGGTTTTATCATTCGAAAAGGAATACTCACAAATTAAGAATCAAGTTGTGCTGTCAAAAAAAGGGGATTTAAAAGAAGCTGCCCAAAAGCTTTTTCAAGCCATGCATCATTTAGATTCTCTGCATGCTGACATAATCCTTACAGAAGTATTTCCAAAAACAGGTTTGGGATTAGCTATAAATGACAGGCTGACAAGAGCAGCCTATCGTTAAAATCATTAATGGATTCCTTTAAATAATCGATTGAAACGAATTTTATTAAATCCTTTTCCATCTTTATCCCATGACATCCAGATAAACAGTGCCTTTCCAACAATATGATCTTCAGGAACAAAACCCCAATATCTTGAATCTGCTGAATTGTGACGGTTATCACCAATCATCCAATAATAGTCCATTTCGAACGTATAATGCGTGATAGTCTGATTATCAATTGAAACAACCCCATCCTTCATTTTGAGAGTTGGATTGTTTTCGTATTCTTTAATAACCCTTTCATAGGTTTTATAGTTTTCCAGTGTCAGTTCAATTTTATCTCCTTTTTGCGGGACATAAATAGGACCATAGTTATCAATATTCCAATTGAATGCTGGATAAAAAGGATAAACATCCGGATCTAATTCGCCTTTGGCCTGAATAATAGGTTCAATTTGAATTACATTTTTCAGTTCTTTAATTTTTGTAGCGTTTTCGCGGGTTAACCACATCACAAACTCTCCTTGATTACTCATCAAAGTTTGCACTTCTGTAATTTGCATTTCATGCAATAATCTTCGATTAAATCCGGTTCCATTTGTTTTCACAAAATATCGATATTGCCCTTTATCAGGCAACTCAACTAAACTGCTGTTTATGTAAACAGCCCTATCTATTATTCTTAGAGAATCACCAGGAATGGCAATACATCTTTTAATATAATTTTCTTTTTTATCTACAGGTCGCCAATCTTCCATTGGATAATTAAAAACAACTACATCATTGTTTTCAATTTTTTCAAAAGCTGGTAATCTTTTATAGGGTATTTTCCACCATTCAACATAAGATTTACCACCTAAAAGAGGCATTGTATGATGTGCAAATGGAAAAGCAATCGGAGTATTTGGGATTCTGGGACCATAATTCAACTTACTAACAAATAGAAAATCACCTACCAGTTGGGTTTTTTCCATAGATGAGGTTGGAATCGTATAGGCTTCAATAAAAAACCATCTTATAATGGTAGCGGCAATGGCTGCAAAAACAATCGCATCAACCCATTCTCTTGACTTTGATTTTTTACGCATGGCAATGTATTCTGCAGAACCACCTGGACCTTCGTACTTTGGTTTTTTAGTCATCGCTAAGTAAATAAGCGATAAAGGAGCAATCAAAGTATAAATAATGAGTTCCTTATTGTTGTATATTCCAAATGATTTAAGAATTCCTAATACAATGATCACCAACATTAATAAATTAACACCAGGAATTAATAGTAGTAAAAACCACCACCAGGAACGACCGCTTAATTTAAGGATAGGAAATAGATTATAAACAGGTACTAATGCTTTCCAGCTAGCAATTCCTGCTAATGGAAATAACTTATAAACTGAAAATGAAAGCAATAAATAGTAGATAATAAGAAAGATGTAGAAACTAGGTAGACTCATTATTTTTATTTTATGTTTTGGAAAAGATCCTTCATTGTGAAAATACCTCTTTTATCAGCAACCCACTCAGTTGCAATTAATGTACCAGTGGCAAAACCTGTTCTATTAAAGGCATCGTGACGAATTGTTATCTTATCAACATTGGAATGTAAGCTTATTTCATGGGTTCCAACCACCTCATCCTCTCGGGAATAAAATATAGGAATTACCCCACCTTTTTGTTCAAACTCCTGCCCTTTTTCGATCTTTTCCCAGTGATCAACAAAATCCATATGCTTAATTAGATTTTCAGCTAAAGTAATTGCTGTTCCACTTGGAGCATCTTTCTTTTTGCTGTGATGAGTTTCGTTAATTGAAACTAAATAGCTATCCTGATTATTAAGCATTTTGGCTAGTAATTCACTAATACTGAACATTACGTTTACACCTATACTAAAGTTGGTAGCATAGAACAATGTACCATTGTATTTTTTACTTAAAGCTTCAACGGTATCAAATTCATCATACCATCCTGTAGTTCCCACAACAATAGGTTTATTGGCTTCAAAAGCTTTTGTTATGTTATAAACTGCGCTACCTGGTGTTGTATAATCGATAATGATATCGGCATTCAAAAAATCCTTTTCGCTGAACTTAAATGCATGATAAGGGTCATAGACGCCAGTAATTTCATGACCTCTGGTGATGGCAAGTTTTTCAATTTCCTTGCCCATTTGTCCGTAACCAAATAAAAATATTTTCATGAGTTTCTATTTTATTAAAATGTCAAAACTAATCCAGAATAAATTACTGCTTTATTATTCTCAAACATATATGCTTCAGGTAAACTTAGCGTAAACGACAAATCATCAGTGATATCAAACTCTCGAAGATGAGCGCCCACATATGCATCAACTAGATTTAATAGATAAAATGCCGTTGTTGCTAATACCGATAATTCAAGATTTCTACGAGATTCATCTCTTTTTTGCTGCAATTGTGTACTTGATGCATATCGAAATTCTGAAGTTCCTGCAATAGGATCATACTGATCAATTGTTAAAGGATCCTCATCAGTTCGCAATATAAAGGCTTCTTTAAACCTTCGATAGTACATATTATTCGTATAAATAAAATACCCACAGGCTCCTAATCCAGCATAAACAATTGGCATTTTCCAGTATTGTTTATTGGTTAACTGACCCCAACCTGGAATAATAGCTGATCGTAACAAAACTCGATTAGGACTAATCAGGTCGTCTTTTTTCAGGCTATCCTTAACTAAAACAGAGGAGGTAAAAACGGGTGTAAGAGTATGCTGTGCTTTAACCTGACTAAATGAAAATTGCACGATCAAGGCAAAAAACAAACCTGATATTAAACATGTAGATTTTAATGACACAGTAAATTATTTTGACAATAAAGATGCCAGTCTCTCAAGGTCTTCTTCTGATTGAAATGGAATAATCAGCTCTCCTTTTCCAGCTCTTTTTGATCTTATTTTTACTTTTGTTAAATAAAGATCAGCAAATTTTTGTTCCCAATGATTATACTCAATTTTTTGAACTTTTGACTTTAATTTGGGCTCCGAATTTTCATTTCTTTGAAACACTTCTTCTTTGCCTTGTTTGACCAATTCTTCCACTTCTCGAACTGAAAGCTCTTCTTTCAGAATGATTTCCAAAATAGCCAATTGATGTTCCTTATCTTCGATTGTAATTAAACTACGTGCATGCCCCATGCTTAATTTATTGTCTCTGATAGCCAATTGAATTTCGTCAGGCAATTTTAATAAACGGAGATAGTTTGTTACTGTTGTTCTGTTTTTACCAATTCTACCAGCAACTTCTTCTTGTTTTAGGCTGCACTCTTCAATAAGTCTTTTATAACTTATAGCTATTTCAATAGCATTTAAATTCTCTCTATGAATATTTTCGATCAGAGACATTTCAAGCATACCCTGATCATCTGCAATACGAACATAGGCTGGTATATTCTTTAAGCCGGCTCGGATACTTGCTCTGGTTCTTCTTTCTCCAGAAATAAGTTGATATTTCCCTCTTCCAATCTTTCTGACAGTAACTGGTTGGATAATACCATGAATTTTTATGGATTCGACCAGCTCTTCAAGCTCTTCATCATTAAAGGCTTCTCGTGGCTGAAAAGGATTGGCTTCTATTTCGTTAATAGGAATTTCGGCCACATTGTTTAACGGTACTGGATTTTTAGCAGTTACATCTGTATTTGAATCCGCTAATAGTGCGTTTAATCCTTTCCCTAAAGCTTGTCGTTTTGCACTCATCTATTTATTCTACACTCTTTAATTCCTTGCTAACAGCAAGATTATTGTTTGTTAATATTTCTTTTGCCAAATTTAAATAGTTAATGGCTCCTCTGCCTTCTACATCATGCATTAACACAGGTACTCCAAAACCAGGAGCTTCACTGATTCGAATATTACGATGGATAATGGTATCAAAAACCAATTGCTGAAAATGTGTTTTTACATCTTCAACAACCTGGTTAGATAACCTTAGGCGGATATCGTACATGGTTAATAAAATCCCTTCAATTTCTAAATTGGGATTCAAATTATTTTGAACAATTTTAATTGTATTCAATAGTTTCCCTAATCCTTCTAAAGCAAAATATTCACATTGAACAGGTACTATTACAGAATCTGAGGCGGTGAGGGCATTCACAGTAATAATCCCTAATGAAGGTGAACAGTCTATGATAATAAAGTCAAAATCATTTTTGATTTTTGCAATGACTTTCTTCATCATGTTTTCCCTTTCAGGAAGCCCGATCATTTCTATCTCAGCTCCAACTAAATCGATATGAGAAGGAATAATGTATAAATTGTCAATCTGTGTTTTAACAATTCCTTCATTTGGATCCAAATTGTTTATGATGCATTCATAAATACTGGTACTAATTTCTTTGGGATCAATACCGAGTCCGGAACTTGCATTTGCCTGAGGGTCTGCATCAATAACGAGGGTTTTATACTCTAAAGCTGCTAAACTTGCAGCTAGATTAATTGTGGTGGTGGTTTTACCAACTCCTCCTTTTTGATTTGCCAGGGAAATAATTTTAGCCATCTACTTTTCTATCTGTGTTTTAGATTATTGTCTTTCAAAGTCATACAGGCAGTGTTTTTTCAAGCTTGCAAATTGACCATTAAAATACAATTTCCATACAAAGATAACCTGATAAAACTATTTCCTCAACAAAAAATTTGGATTGAATAAGATGCTTAATAACATTGAATCTTATTGATTCATTTCCTTGTCTTTAGGATTTAAAACCATCTCCTCTACATCCAGATCTTTGCGATCATATTTACTTCTCCAATAATAATCACTTCGCTTACTAACAGTGGCAAAATATAATAATATCCCAATGAATAATAAACGGGAAGCAAATGCCTCGTCAAAATTATGGTAAATGAAAAATGAAGCAGATGTATGAGCAACAACCGTGATTAACATCACAATAGAGGATATACGTGTTAATTCAGAAGAACGACTAAATCCGCCAACAATAACAAAAAATCCGAAAAAAGTATAAATAACAGCAAGAAGAAAATATTCTGAGTTAACATCTAAGTAGGTTAATCGTCCACTATAAACAATTAAGATATAGGCAAAAAGGACTAACCTCATAATCCATTGTGAGAAATTATAATATTTTCTCAATCCCATTAAATCATTTCTAAGCGTACGTAATAAACCCATAATATTAAATTCTTTGTTAACTCAAATCTACTATTTAATTCTTTCTTATAAAAAAGGTTACTATCTGTTTTACTTATAAATGATTTTCGTCATTGAATACTGAAGTCTGTGAATGCAATTTCATTTTTTTAAAAGCATTTCTCCAGAGATAAACTAATAATGGAATCCATAATAATAGAAAGACAACATTCTGAGACATCAAGAAGAAATCATATAATCCATGAAAAATAAAGGGTAAAATAAAAGCCTTTGCGAGATTGGATGATTTATTAATCATTTTAAAACGAGCAATTCCAAAGTAAAAACCCATAATAACACCATCAATGGCATGAAATGGCACTGCTGTAGACGCTCTCAATAACCCAGTAGACAATCCATTTGAAAATACATAAATTATGTTTTCAACCAGTGCAAATCCTAAACTGACAAATACAGCATAAACAATTCCGTCAAATTTTTCATTGAAATTCTTGTTCTTCCAAATAAGCAAATAAACAGCTAAAAACTTAAATCCTTCTTCGATAAAAGCAGCCATGATAAAAGCATCAAAACCAGCCTGATACAAACCACTCAGGGTTTCACCTAATGGCTTTAACAAACTACCAAGCAATAGAATAGGAATAAAAATCAAGCCACCTGAAAGCAAGCTTAGCAAGAGCAAACCAATAGGCTCTTTTTCATATTTATCTCTAAAATAAATATAGAAAGCAATTATTATTATTGGAGCGATGGAAACTAATAATAAGGTCATATGTCAGTTTTGTATGAGCAAAAATAATCATAATTCAACTTTTGACTATATGCGTAAATACTTTGAACAAATGATTCGTTATTTTTGCAATCCCAATTAAAGATGAAAATAAGATGAAACGAGCATGAGAATAAGTTTACACACACACTTGTGTACCGAAACACTTCGCTGTGAAGGCACAAGGAAATGACTATATGCGAGTTCCATCTGACAACTAAAAAACAATTATAGACTGATGAAAAACAAAATAATGGATCCAATTGGCCGTTTGATGGGCCTACGATATAAATCACATCCATGGCATGGTGTTGATATTGGAGCTAATGCACCTGCAATCGTTGATTGCTATATTGAAATGGTTCCCAGAGATACAGTTAAATACGAAATTGACAAAAGAAGTGGTTACCTGCGAGTTGACCGCCCTCAGAAATATTCCAATACCATTCCTGCTCTTTATGGATTTATTCCACAAACATTCAGTGCTGATAAGGTGGCTGAGTATTGCATGAATAAAACGGATCTGAAAAACATTAAAGGAGATTTAGATCCTATTGATATTTGTGTATTGACAGAAAGTGAAATCGTTCATGGAAATATCATAGTTGAAGCACGTCCCATTGGAGGCTTCAGATTAATTGATGATAATGAAGCTGACGACAAAATTATTGCTGTTTTAAATAATGATGCTGTTTACGAAGGCTATAAAGACATTACTGATTGTCCTGAGATGGTTATTGAACGATTGAAACATTATTTTCTCACCTATAAGGATATGCCTGGCAATAAAAAAGATGTCGAAATAACGCATATGTATAGTGCTGAAGAGGCTCAGGAAATAATTCTTTGTTCAATGGAAGATTACAGACACAAATTTGATTCTCTGGATCAGGCTTTGTCTATGGTATAATAAGGCTTGACAATATCTTCCATTAGTTTATTTGTCCGTATTGCAGCACTCAGATTAGAGGGTGCATTGCCTTTTCCAATTAATTCATTTACAATTAATTCAATCATGGGCATTTGAATATGCTCAGGCGCCTTTATTTCCCACCTTTCTATTTTCCCATTAAGCGTTAGTTCAATTGCTTCTTGGGAAAAAAATGAGAACGCTAGCTCCCCATATTCTGCTTTAAAAATAGTTCTGTCATATTCTTCTTCAGCTTGGACAATAAAAGACCATTTGCCTTTTAACAAAGTATCTCCATATGCTATTTCTGCTGCTACTGTATCTTCCGCATCGTACAATCCAGCCAAATTTAGCACTTGTGATGATTGCAATGTACCTTGTCCAAAATACAAGTCAAATATATCCAATTGATGTGAAGCTAAGTCATAGAAATAGCCACCACCACTAATATCAGGTTTGACTCGCCAAGGTCGATTTATTTGATCAGAATCTGTATTCCTAGGTTTCTTGAATAATGTAGTGTTTATTTCATATATTTTTCCGAGACAGTTGCTCTTTAAAATATCCTTAATCTTCAAAAAATAAGGTAATGCCCTTCTATAATACGCTATAAATAAGGGGATCTGGGTGCTTTTACGAACCTGCTGCATTTCCAAGCACTCTTGATACTTACGAGCCATCGGTTTTTCAACATAAACTGCTTTACCTGCAAGCATGGCCTTTATGGCATATTCAGCATGCATGTTTGGAGGAGTGGCAATATAAATGGCATTTATTTCAGCATCATTAATAAGCTGATCTGCATTTGTAAAATATTTTTTAATCTGATGCCGTTTTGCATAATCACTAACTTTAGTCTCGTTACGGCACATAACACCTATGAGATTCGAATTAGCAATTTTATTAAATGCAGGTCCACTTTTGTTCTCAGTAACTTGGCCGCAACCAATCATACCCCAATTAACATGATCCAATTTTATCATGCATTATGTGTATTAAAATCAAATCTAAATGGCTGAGGATACTCCATGGCAAGATATACAGTGAATCCTAATACTAGAATAACGAGCACAAGCTTAATGTAATTATTAATCGGAAGTGCACTAAGTCCCCAATAAACCAATAGCATTGGCCATAATTGCATGAAGTCTCTCCAATGGAAATCAATAATATCCAAGTTTGATAATAGAAATAGAACTCCCAGAACGATTAGAATAATACCCCAAATAATGCTTTTGAATTGATTATCTTTCATCTTTACCCGTTTTTAAAAAACCTGAAAA
Organism: Bacteroidota bacterium; assembly: GCA_018698135.1. NCBI lineage: Bacteria > Pseudomonadati > Bacteroidota > Bacteroidota bacterium. The sequence goes on along the minus strand of JABINZ010000287.1, from coordinate 22,529 downwards.
GAGAAGTCCCAAACCTATTATAACCAGAATAAATGGCCAGAAATCATCAAAGTCAATTCTAGGAATGTAACGCTCAATGATAAAAAAAGCACCAATTATAATAAGTACTGTCCCTCCTATTAAACTCCCCTTTTTTCTTTTTTCAACTTCAGGTGAATCTGTTGTTGAATTATACCTTTTTTCAGAGAAGTCGGAGCTTTTGCTTTCATCTTTAGGCTCTCTCTTATAAGAATTATCATGTGATTTGGAGATATCACGTGGCACAGCAATCCAGAAAATAATGTAAACAATCAGTCCCCATCCACCAAAAATGGCAGCTAAAACAAACAATATTCGAATTATGGTTACATCAACGTCAAAATAATTTGCGATACCTGAGGCAACTCCACCAATTACTTCATTAGAAGAATCTCTAAATAATCTACGATTTGTCATGTCATTGTATTTTGTTTTATCAATGCAAAGAAAATGCAAAATATACAATCTGAGTAATTTACATTGTAAATACAGGAATTATATTGGCGAATAAACGTTTTAAGTTGTTAACGCATCACATCAAATGGTTTGCTTAAAATATGATATTGCATGAGTAATCGAGTTAATCTTATTAAAACGACTGGATAGTTTGTAGACTTATCTATTTCTAAACCAAGTGGCTATTTATTAACGGAGATTATGTTTCAGCTAGAAAGTTTATATAAGGAATTAGAATTTATTCCTATTTATTTACATTTGAAATCTATTTATAAATACAACTAATAAATTTAAAACATATTCAAATGACTATTGTAATTACAGGTTCTGGACTGACTATTGAAAAAATGGTCAAAGTAGCGAGAGAAAATGAGATTGTAGAACTTCATCCTGATGCTTTAGAGCGTATGAAAGTATGTCGTGCAATGCTTGAAAGGAAAATTGATGCCCATGAAATTATGTATGGTGTAAATACAGGTATTGGAGAATTCTCAGAAGTAGTGCTGGATGATGATCAGGTACAGGATTTTCAGAAATATTTGATTTACAATCATGCAGCTGGTATTGGAGATCCTGCTCCAATTGAATATGTTAGAGCTGCCATGTTGGGTAGAATTAATGTGCATGCACATGGAAATTCAGGTTGTCGCCCAATTATCACCCAAACTTATGTTGAAATGCTCAACAAAGGAGTTACTCCTTTTGTTTGTCAAAAGGGTTCTGTAGGAGCTTCTGGGGACCTTGCCCCTATGTCTCAAATAGCCCTTCTGCTTATGGGGGAAGGACAGGCTTATTATAAAGGAGAATTATTGGAAGGAAAAGACGCCATGGACAAGGCAGAAATTGAGATTCCTGGTCTTCAGGCACGTGATGGATTAGCAGCTATTAATGGCTCAAACCTATTAACAGCCATGAGTGCTTTGTTTCTATTTGATGCAAATAATTGGTTGAAACAGGCAGAAATTGCTGCCGCAATGAGTTTAGAAGCACTTAAAGCAAACATGAAACCCTATACACGTAAACTTCATGAAGTACGTGGATTTAAAGGTGCTGTTCGTAGTGCTGAATCGATTAACAAAATTGTTACTGGTGGTGATTTGAAGGAAGAAAAAGTAAAATGTAAAGTGCAGGATGCATATTCCATGCGTTCAACTCCTCAGGTTATTGGATCAGCACATGATGCATTGGCTTATGCTCGCTCGCAAGTTGAAATAGAATTAAATGGTGTGGGTGACAATCCAATTTTCTTCCCCGAAGAAGATATGCAATTGAGTGGTGCTAATTTTCAGGGCTCTCCAGTTTCAGTTCCAATGGACATGGCCGGTTATTGCATTACAATGGTTTCAATAATGTCAGAAAGAAGAATGAATCGTTTAAATAATCCTGCTTTAAGTGTTGGATTGCCTGCTTTCTTAACCAAAGGTGCCGGTATGTTTTCAGGATTGATGTTAAGCCAATATACAGCTGATATGCAGATTGTTGAACAGAGAATTCTCTCTGCACCGGCCTGCATCCAGTCTATACCAGCTGCTGCCGACCAGGAAGATTTTGTATCCATGGGAATGAATACTGCTATTAAAAACTTTCAAATACTTGATAACGCTTATGGCATATTGGGAATTGAATTTATGGCAGCTGCTCAGGCATTGGATTTTAGAGAATATAGTTTTGGTAAGGGAACAACAAAAGCCAAAGAAGTTATTCGCAAATATGTTGATTTCCTAGACATTGACCGACCATTATATCCTGATCATACAAATATGCAGAAATTGGTTAAGTCTTGCGAAATATTGCATGAAGTAGAGAAAGAAGTTGGTTCTCTAGAGGAATAATGGATAGGACAGATTTGACAACTTTACGAAAGTTGTCAAATCTAAATTCTATTGGTATGGTAAAATAATTACATCAAATTCAAAACTCTCAACTCAAAACTTTCATCTTCTCCTTCAACCTCCTTTAGCTTACCTATCTTGGCACGACTATCATATTCCGTATAATAATCAAAAGTGTATTTTCCAATTTGCATCACACTTCCAACTTTTTCAGTTTCAACGGTATTGGTATAATAATCAAATTCTAAATCATTAATACTGCGCATTTTTCCAGCTAAACTTGCATGCTGGCTTCTGATGTAATATTTCAGCACAATATTGCCAATGGAATACAATTTCGATACTTTATCAGGATCAATTGTATAATAATCAATTTTTATATGACCAATTTGCGAAATTTTCCCGGCTTTTTCTTTCACTTCAAATGATGAGTAGTACTTAATTTCTGTATCTCCGATTTTAGAAAGTTTTGAGTGCAATTCAAACTCTTCATATTCATCATAGTATTCAAATGCCTGATCAGCTTCACTGTTGACTAATTCCAGTCCTTTAATAAATCCATTCCCATTGATAATTAGATCTAATTCATCATAACCTGAATTAACTAAAAAACGATATTCTGTAACTTGTCCTAAAGAATTAACTTCAATTGATTTAAGCTTTACATTTTGTGCTGAAGCTGTGCTGCAAATAAAATAGATGCCCAAAAAGAGAATGAATTTAATTGAGTTTGACATAAGAATTTGTTTTTTCAAAAATAAGAAGCAAAAATTAAACAACTATTCTATAAAATAGAAGTTGTCCGTATCTTCAAACTATGGTCAGCTCTGTGTAGTAACAAAAAAAAGGGACCCGAAGGTCCCTGATTCTTTTCAGTTATCACTGTTTTCTATCATATATTATTAGTGATTGGCCAAATAATCAGCCACACCAGCTGAAGTTGGTTTCATGGCATCATCGCCTTCTTTCCAATCTGCTGGACAAACTTCACCATTTTCCTCGAAATGCTTTAAAGCATCTAACATTCTTAAGGCTTCAGTTGTTGAACGACCCAAGTCTAAGCTATTTACCAATTCGTGTTGGACTATTCCTTTCTTATCAATTAAGAATAAACCACGGAATGCAATAGGTGCACCTTCAAATACCCAATTACTTTGCTCATCCATATCATATTCACCTGCTAAAACGCCATAATTAATGGCAATCGTTTTTGATAAATCGGCTACTATAGGATACTGAACTCCCTGAATACCACCTTTATCTACTGGTGTATTCAACCAAGCCCAATGACTAAATTTTGAATCCACAGAACAACCTACAACAACAGCTCCTCTTTTCTCGAATTCTGCTTTTGCTTTTTGAAAAGCAAGAATTTCAGTTGGACAAACAAATGTAAAATCCAATGGATAAAAGAAGAATACAACATATTTATCATCAATATACTGTTCGAGTGAAAATTGTTCGACAAATTCACCACCGTTTACTACTGCATCTGCTACAAATGCAGGAGCTTTTTTTCCTACTAAAGACATGATTTCTAATTAATTTAATTTTTTATTTCACCAAATATTTTAAGTCTAACTTCCTGTACATCAAAATTATCAATCTTTTTTGATTTAAAGTAATCATGTACAAGCGTGTTCAATTCCTCATCGTCATAATCAAGTATTTTACTGGTTTTATTGCAAACTAAATGATTATGGAAATGAAGATCTGCATCATAATGCAGCGAATCATCAATTGATTTCAGTTTCTTGATCAAACCACTTTTTGCGAAAGTGTCTAATGTTTTATACACTGTTGCCAATGATATTGTCGGATACTCTTTTACAAGTTTCGAATGTATCATTTCTGCTGTAGGGTGCTCAAGCGATGAAAACAATTCCATATAAATAACCAAGCGCTGATGGGTAACACGTAAATCATGCTCCACTAACTTCTGCTTACTATCTTCTATGGAAATTTGACGATTCATTCAATAATTATTATTAGATAAGAATTATTATCAGATACAAAAGTAATACATTTATGTTAAGTGTGAGACAAAATATTAAAATTTTATTGAATATCCGTAATTGTAACTATGATGTGAAAATTGCCACAGATTCCTGATTTGTTTTCAAGAGATAATTTATATTTCTATGAATCAGTTACTTAAAGATGAATGACATTATAGCAACTCCCATCTGAGTCAATCTTTGATGACTCAGATATTGACAAACTAACAATTCACTGAGTCCTTTGCAGGTGGCATTGGGAGGTAAAAATCAAAGCTATAAGAGTTTCAACACACCCCTAACCCCTCTCTACAGGGGAATTAAATCAAAAATTATTGGTTACAAACTGCTCCAAAGAAAAACTCTTATCATGCCTTACCCCTCTTTCGGTTCGTTTTAATGAACAGCATTCCGTGTAGTAATCATGCTCAAAATAGAGAGTGTACTTATTCTCAACTGCTTCTTCCATAAACTTGATTTTCTCTTCTAATGTTACCAAAGGTTTGGTGTCATAACTCATGATATAAGATAATGGAATATGTCCTGTTGATGGAAGTAAATCAGCCATATAAACCAAGGTGCGGCCATTGAAATTGATTTGAGGAATTATTTGTCCTTTGGTGTGTCCATCAAATATTCGAAGGAAAATATCAGGATATAATTCAGTTTCTTCTTCGATAAATTTCAATTGTCCATACTCCTGCATCGGTAATAGGTTCTCATCCATGAACGATGCTTTTTCTCTTCCATTTGGATTCATAGCCCAGTCCCACTGAGATTTACTCACCCAATAAGTGGCATTTTTAAAAACAGGTCCATAGCCGTCCCCATCATCTTTTTTCTTAATACCACCACCCGCATGATCGAAATGCAGATGTGTCAGAATATTATCGGTAATATCATCTGGAGTAAAACCATGTGCAGCCAATGATTTAATCATTGTATCATCTCCATGAAGGAAATAGTGGCTGTAGAATTTTTTACTTTGCTTCTCTCCTATTCCATTATCAATCAGAATTTTCCTATCACCGGTATCAATTAACAAACAGCGCATTGCCCAGCTGCATAAATTATTTTCATCAGCAGGATTTGTTTTTTGCCATATTACTTTTGGAACTACACCAAACATAGCTCCTCCATCCAGTTTAAAATAACCGGTATTTATCTTATACAATTTCATTTTGGGTGTTATTTCGATTGTTTAGTGTCTGTTTGCTCAGCCATTTGATACAAAGGAATGATTTTCACATCCAACTCTTCCAGCATTTTCCTGGCATATTCTAGATCTTCAGCAAAACCAATCAAGTATCCACCACCTCCTGAACCACAAAGTTTGAGATAGAAGACACTGGTTTCAAGTCCTTTTTTCCACACATCCCTGAAAGGTTCAGGAATCATCGGCGCAAAATTGACTAATAAATATTTGGATAATTCTTTGATATTCTTATAAAATTCTCTGACCTCACCTTTAATAAAGGATTTAATACAACGATCGCTGGAAGGAATCATTTCGGTTTGTAGTCCTTTAAAGAAAACATCGTTCTGACATTGTTCCATAAAATAATTAACCAAAGGTTCCGTTTCTCCTATTGTACCCGTGTCGATTAAGAACATCCCTTTTTGTTTGGATGCCATATCGAGTCCAACTTTATCAATTTCTTTATTCGATTGAATCAGCAATGGCTGTTTCATATAGCAATTCAAAGGATCCAATCCTGAGGATTTCCCATGAAAATAAGACTCCATCTGGGCAAGAACATCTTTTAATTTCTTAATCCTTAGTGGATTTATATTCTTTCTGTTGTTAATTCGATCTAGCGCATAACGATCGTATAAAGCAGCCACTAATGCACCTGAACTCCCAATACCAAAACCTTGAGGAATACTGGATTCAAAAAACAATCCTTCCTTTATTTCTTCTTCAAAAAGCTCTGTATTCAAAGTAAACTTTAACTGCTTTTTATCGTGAAGTTTTTTAAGATATGAAAAGAAATTCCGTATGCTTTTGTTTGAGTTAATTGCAAATTCATGAATTTTTTCAGGAACATTTTCTTTAAAATTCAAGCGACCTTTAAACTCCTGATAAGGTATAGTCAATCCCATCGAATTACAGATTACGCCATATTCTCCAAACAGCATAATCTTCGCATGAAATTCTTTACCTACCTTATAATTCATTATTCCTTTATTATTTTAGGACCATCACCAACACAATCATCAATCCAATTTTTTATTAGACCATTTTTGAGTAGGTCATTCTTAATAAATCCCTTCACATGATGTTTATCCTTTTCACTGTAAATCAAGTGTATATTCGGCCCTGCATCAAGTGTAAAGCAAATATCGACTTTATTTTCTTTACGGAAAAATCTGATTTTGTCGATAATGTGGATAGTTGCAGGCTCCATTAATAAAAACGACTCCTTGGAAGTCATCATCATGGCATGCAAACTCAGTGCTTCATTTTCAACTACTTCAATAAATTGAGGTATATCTCCATCTTTCAAAGCACTTAATAATACCTTCATATTTGCTCTTGCTTGTTCAAATCGAGCTTTTTCAAACGGATGGCCATGCATTAAACTATGCCCCTTTGTGCTGGAAACTTTCTTTTCCTGATCAGAAACTATTAAAATTGCATCATGTAAAGTTGCAAAATTGGGATGTATATTTTCCCTTAATGGAACTGCAAACTCATTGGAGCTTTCATTGATTTCATCATATTTTCCCCAAAGCACCAGTCCTCCATAAACAGATCGGGAAGCACTCCCTGAACCTAATCGGGCTACATAACTTGCTTTATTAAAAAAATCACTAGCATTGGATAATGAACTAAACAACTTATTCTCTATTGAACATAAACATAAAGCCAATGCACTCATGGCTGATGCTGAAGAAGCAATTCCAGCGGAATGAGGAAATGTATTGCTTGACTCAATAGTCATCTTCAATTGACTTAAAAATGGAAAAATTGGTAGAATCGATTTTAGAAAAACATTAATTTTTTCATGAAACAGTGGCGCTTCTCCATCATTAAAAACAAGCTGTGTTTCAATTTTACCTGTAGTAGAATAAGCATAGGTAACTTTCGTTTTGGTTACTGCATTATTTAGGGTAATACTTAATGAAGGATTTTGAGGCAGTTGTATACCGTATTTTCCCCAATATTTTATCAAAGCAATATTGGATGGGCTTTGCCAACAAATAGAACTCTCTAAAAAAGCTCCTTTCAATACTAATTCTGGATTTGAATACAATTTTAGCTGTTTTTTCTCTGCAAAGTTAAACTTATAATCGAAATACCAAAAGCAACATAAATTCAGAATTGTTCATATTATTATTATTTGTTATTTTAAAAAACCTTATTTTAGAAGCACGAGAATTAGTTAAATAAAGTCAATAATCCCTTCTTTTTTGAGGATTAAAGTGTATATCATGGTTGAACTAAAAAAAAGAAAAAAGAAAAAAATATCGGATTCAGGTCGCAAATACCGCTGGCTAAATAAGTTTATACTCATTGTTGAAGATGAAAGAACGAACCACATGCTCATCGACCTGATGTTACGTCCTACCAGTGCTCGATTAATGTGGGCAATGGATGGCAAGCAAGCTGTTGAAATGTGTGAAGAAAATGAAGATATTGATATCGTTTTAATGGACATCCGTCTTCCTAAGATGAATGGTTATGAAGCAACCCAGGCAATTCGTAAATTCAGACCTGAATTACCTATTGTTGCGCAAACCGCTTATGTAATGGAAGAGGAAAAACACAAAGTCATTGAAGTTGGTTGTAATGACCTGATTACCAAACCAATTAAAAAAGAAATTCTTCTCAAAAAGATTTCGAAATATATCGATACAAAATAGAAAATAATCGATCAAATGGTAGAGGATAAGAAAAAGAAGCAATATGATTTTATGGGAAAAATGATTCTTGTGGTAGAGGACATGGAAACCAATCATATGATCATTGATAGTATTTTAAGAAGAACTTATGCACAAGTTTTATGGGCAATGGATGGAGAAACAGGAATTGAGCTGTGTAAGGAACACGAGAACATTGACCTTGTTTTAATGGATATTCGTTTACCCGGCATTGATGGTTATGAAACGACACGAATCATCCGGAAATTAAGACCTGATTTACCTATTGTTGCGCAAACAGCTTATGTATATCACAATAATAAGCACTTAGTTTTAGATGCTGGTTGTGATGACTTGATTACAAAGCCAATTAAAAGGGATGTTTTATTGCGAAAAGTAAATAAATATATTCATAAGGGAAGAAAAGCAACTGAAGAATAGTTCGTTTACAAAACCATATCATCATAGCTCAGTATAGTTGATAAACCTTTAGATTCGAAATAAGCCATTGTTTCTTCTCTGTTCATGAGAGAAGAGACCATAATAAAATCACCACCCCATGCACCCAATGATTTAATTTCACCATTGAAGTCTGCAAATCGCTCATCTTTAATTGGGATTCTTTTTATAACAGAAGCCGTGATTTTCTCATGTTTAGTCAAACTTTCATTAAAATCTCCCTGACTATACGCATTGATAATATCGTTTGTTAAATTGCTTATTTGTTCTACTTCAAACTTGCTAATAATTGATTCAGAATTAAACCTTTTAATTTCCTGATCTGTTTGTTGTTTCTTTCCTAAAAAAACGAAACAGATATTCTTTCTAAAATCAGGCTTAAAATTAATTTGATTAACGACTGCCATATTATTTACTATTTGATATGTTAATGGGCCAGCACTTTGTGCACAGGCAACATCATATCCAGATCCTCCAAAAGTATTTTTCAGCAATTCATATACATCGCATTTTGACCATTCTGCAATTAAGGAAAGCAATGTTGAGCTGGAGCCCAATCCCCATTTTCTATTAAAATTCAAATTCGTTTCGCACTTAAAAGCTCTCCCGTCACTCAAAAATGATGAATTTAAATTTCTAGCCTCCTTTAAAACGGACAATAGTTTCGATCCAATTGTATCATCACTTGTATGTTCGATTAGAAAAGAATCCAGTTTGATTTTGGCTTCAAACCATGTTTTGCCGAATTCTTTACTTTGCCAATAAAGAACATTTTGCTCATCAATACGTTCGATTTGTAAAGATTGACCAAACTTAACAGGAACAGCTAAACTTTTTGCTCCTCTTAACACCAGATATTCACCAGTGAATAATAATTTCCCGTTTGAATAATAAGTTTCGATGATTATTTTCTTAATTGATCAAGATATTCTCTTACAGCATTAAAACTTACCTTTTTGTCTTTGAAATAATCAACTGTTTGCTGTTTTTCAGTATCCGTAGCATTATAGCTATTCAATATATTTAGCAAATGCATTTTCATGTGCCCTTTCTGAATTCCTTTTGTGACCAATGTGGTTACTGCTCCAAAATTATTTGCCAATCCAGAAGTGGCTGCAATCATCATTAGTTCTTTTCCTCCCGGACGACCTAACAACTCCAAGCTTAATTTTGCCAATGGATGTAGTGATGTTAAACCGCCAACTGTTCCTATGGCCATCGGAGTTGTCAACATATATTTAAATCGACCATTCTCAATAGTAACATCAGTCAAACTTCTATATTTTCCATCTCTCGAAGCAAATGTATGTCCAGCTGCTTCAACTGCTCTGAAATCGTTTCCAGTTGCTAATACAACTGCATCAATTCCATTAAATATTCCTTTATTATGTGTAGTAGCTCTAAATGTATCAACTTTAGCAATTTTAATCGCTTGCTCAAACTTCATAACAAAGTCATCAACAGATTGCCCATCATCAAAAGGGCCCAAATCTTCTAGATCACATTCAACCCATGCTTGTACCAAACAATCTGGTGTATAATTCGATAATATGGACATGATAACCGTGCAGTCTTTGTCACTTCCTTCAAAATAGGGCATATTATAAAGAAAAGAGCGCAATGTCATGGCAAAATCCTCTAGACAGGAATTAATAAAATTAGCTCCCATTGAATCCACTGTTTCGAATGAAGCTTTAAGCTGGTAGTAGTCATCAATTTCATGGGTCATATCGACCAATTCAATATCTACTATTCCACCACCACGTGCTTCCATTTTAGCTGTTATTGGCTTGGCGTTTTTAATCATCCTTTGCTTCATTTCCTCAAAATGGAGTTGTAATTTTTCAAGATTACCCTTCCATGTAAAATGAACCTGACCAATTTTTACAGATGAAACTACTTTTGCATGAAAGCCACCTCTTGTCGACCAAAACTTAGCACTATTTGCTGCTGCTGCAACTACTGAGCTTTCTTCGATAACCATGGGCAGAATATAATTCTTACCATTGATGACAAAATTTGGCGCGATGCCATAGGGGAAATAGAAATTCGAAATAGTGTTTTCACTAAACTCGTCAAGTAATTTTTGAATTTCAGCGTCATTATGCCAAAATGATTTATACTCCTTTATGGTTTCGACTGGATTAGTAAAATTCTGTGCAATCAATTCAATTTTATCATTTTTTGTCTGTTTGGAGAAACCAGAAATTAGTTTTGACTTTGCCATTTTTACCATCTTTTAGTTTTACAAAAATACTTTTATTTGATTAAAAGCTTAAGTGATTCTACAAATCAATATTTCAAGCAAATGGGGTAAATCATAAAATTAGTTTATTGATGCTACTCGTTAACCTTAATATTGCTAATTTTACAACTTCGTTTTTATGTAAATATTGTTGATATACAATTAATAAATGAGTTCAAATACAGCCATTGTTTTTGGTTCAACAGGATTGGTTGGAACCGAGTTACTTAATTTGTTAATTGACGATAATTACTGGACTAAAGCCGAAGTATTTTTAAGACAAGCCTTACCCATCACTTCCCCAAAAATCATACAACATGTCACTAATTTTGACCAAATAGATAAATACGCACATCTAATTAAAGGTGACGTTATTTTTATTTGTTTGGGTACAACAATTAAAACCGCTGGAAGCCAGGATGCTTTTAGATATGTTGATTATGAATTGCCAGTAAAAGTAGCCACATTAGCTCATGAAAATGGTGTTAAACGACTTGTCCTGATTTCATCACTTGGGGCAAATTCGAATTCATCCAATTTCTACTTACGAACCAAGGGAGAAGTTGAAGAGAAAATAAAAACAATTGGATTTAGTCACTATTATTTTTTACGACCTTCTCTACTATTAGGAAGCAGGCGAGAAAAGAGATTTGGAGAAAAATTAGGTAAAGTTTTCATGCAAACATTTAAGATTGCTTTAAGAGGAAAACTTAGGAAATACAGAGGTGTACAGGCATCTGATGTGGCCAAAGCTATGAATTTAGTAATACAGAAAGGCTTAAATGAAAATATAATCGAATCCGAGAAGATTATTGAAATGACACAAATCTAAAAGCCCAATTGCCATTCTTCTTTCAATTCAACTAAATGAGGATTACTAATTGCTTTTTTCACTTGCATTAAAAGCCGTCCTTTATCTCGTCCCAATATTCCTTTCAATACCAGATAATTTGATGCATGATCAGATCTGAAAATTGAGCAATTCAAATCTGAATGCTCAAGAAACACCTCCATCTCCTGAATTAAATCAATTTTGGTCATCGATTCATAATCTCCATTGAAGTGTTCTGCATATTTTTTTTCTCCAGTAGGAAAACTTAATACAAGTGTTGAAACATATTCTGGTTGGATTTCATTAATGAGTTTTGCCGAATTAAGCGCATGTTGGAATGAATACTTTTTTCCACCTAAACCATTAATGACCATTAAAGAGAGTTTTATTCCTGCTTGTTTAGCTTTTAAAAGACTAATAAGTGTTGATTCATAGGTTTCGCCCTTATTTACTTTTTCTAATAATTCATCATCACCCGATTCAATTCCCACATACAGTAAATTCAATCCAGCCTCTTTAAGGGCTTTTAAATCTTCCTCTGATTTGGACAGAATATCTTTTGGTAAGGCATAGGCTGAGATTCTATGAACTTTGGGGAAATTTGCATGAATCTTATCAATAATTCGAAGGAGTTTGTCTGCCGACAGAACCATTGCATTGCCATCGGCAAAGAAAACTCTTCTAACGTCTGTATCATAAGTGGCCAGAAATTCTATTTCTTCCTCTATTTCTTCCTCTGTTCTTATCCTGAATTTTTTGGCCTTATACATTTCGCAAAATGCACATTTATTCCAGGAACAACCAATTGTCAGCTGTAAAATAAGGGAATTTGCCTCACTGGGAGGCCTATACAAAGGCATATCGTAGCCAAGATGTAAAAACCTCATAAAACTATTTTACAATTGGAATTACACTTAATAATTCCATGTTATCAAGATCGCTGTAGTTATACTGATACAAACCATCTGAGCCAATCATCATGGCTAAATTATTATAAGGAATAATATCAAATGCATTTATGGCAGGAAAATGTTTGATCATATTATTGCTGATTCGTGTTTTATCAGTTGCATCAAACACTTTAAGACCATCATCTCCATCACAAATAAAGAGCACATCATTATCAATGCCTAATCCGTAAGGGCCCGTCATAGAGTAACTTTTCACCAAATATGGGCTGGTAATATTGGCAATATTTACCACATCAAGCTGATTTGAATTACTGCTACCACAACCACTTCCTGCTCTAAGGGTTACATAGGCATAATCGCCTTCCACAACAACTGGATCACATGATCTAAAATGATCAAGCATAGATAAATAAGTTGGATTTGCAGGATTTCCCAAACTATAGATTAGCATTCCAGTTGTTGATCCAACAAACAAATTATCGTTATAAACAAATAAGGTTTCAATAATACGTGCTGTTTCTACAGACGCACCTTCCTGTGGTTCTGGAGTATTTGAAATATTAAAGACTTTGATATCCTCGGCATTGATAGTGTACAAATAATCAGAAAAAATAATAAAACGAGCCATTGAACCAGCTACCCCAACTGCATTTGGAACAAAATATGTTTTGGTTCCACTACCTGGGCTGTTAGCACTAAGTGCGTCTACTTCAGTAAATAACCAACGTGTACCTCCATAATAATAGTTTCCAGTAACATCAATTTTTTCAGTTATCTTTTCAATTTTCCAATCAATTACAACACCCTGATCATGATCTAAAGGTGCCACAGGAAAAGTTTCATCAAAAGGTGGCAAAGATGGTTCAAAAACATTTTCTAAGCGGGTTGTAACTTGTGGATTGTTGATATTACTAATATCAATGGCTAATAAGTCAATATAGCTATCAACATAAAGGATATTTCCTTTTATGGCAATATCAACATTACCAGGGATGCTAATAAATCCAATATTATTTGGAGCTGTGGGATCTGAATTATCTATTACGTGAATTCCTTTAAATAACTCATTGACATAGATTTTTCCTCCCTTAAAATATATTTTACCTGTGTTTTCCAGAGGCATTGGTGCTTCAAATGTTATTGCAGTTGCTCTGAATTCATCGTAATCCATGTATATGGGTACATTGGCTACATATGTGAATTTTTCTGTTGATTTGTCACAAGAATATGAGAATAATACAAGTGATAAAATAACTGCTAATTGTAGCGTGTTTTTCAATTTCAATATTTTCATGATTTGTAATTTTTAACTTATCTGACCATTAGATGAGAAGACAAATAAATTGGTTGCGCATTCATAAAATATTTTTACAAAAATATTGTTATTATAAACTTGAGTTCAGGATATAAGCAACCTTCTTGAAACTTATTACATCATTATTGAACAATAATACTCAAATTTGAATAATCTTTTAAACAGCCTCTTCATATGAACTGTAATATTATGTTGAAACGATTTTTTTTAGTCCTTATTTCTGTAGGATTTAGTATAGTACTAAGCGCACAATCAGATTTGGAAGATGTAGTTTATCTTAAAAACGGAGGACTTGTACGTGGTAAGATTATCGAATATTTCCCAGACAAACATGTTAAAATTGAAACTATAGGTGGAAATGTGTGGGTTTTTCAAGCAGATGAAATTCTGAAAATTGAAAAAGAAGAAACCTATATATTCAAAAAGAAGAAGCCAGTTGTGCTTCATGAGAAAGGATATTTCAATCATACTAACTTTGGTTTGCTCATTGGAAGTAATTCCTATTATTATTATAATCCTGTACGAGCCAGCATTTTCACCGTAAACGGATATCGATTTGCTAATCGATTTTCATTGGGATTGGGCTTCGGACCTGACTATACAGGACAAGCATCCTTTCCATTATTTGCTGACGCCAGATATGAATTTAGACAACAAAAGTTTACACCCATTGCTATTCTTCAAGGTGGATATACTTTTTTCGCTGATGGACGCAGCAACTCAGATTGGGAACATGACTACATAGGCGGTTATATGTTTAATGCCCTATTTGGAATTAAAAGCACATTTAGTAATAGCTCAGCTATAATTGTTACATTGGGCTACAGACGTCAGGAACAATTTTCAACGTATTTCAATCCCGATTTAAATGCAGATATTACACGAAGAGATGAAATTAACCGTTTTGCTATTCGTATAGGTTTTGAATTTCATTAATATGCATCTTTGCATCGATGTTTTTATATGACTTGTCTTGCATTACTTGATTTTTATCAATTTATAAGTAGCAGTTAAGGTAATTCAATAATGATCGCTTTTTTTCTCAAAAATAATTTGTAGGTTTGAACTAGTCAAATATATATGATTTTTTTTCGTTTGAAATTACCTACAGACAAATGAAAAAAAATCATGTAAAAGCGAAGCGATTCCGACTGAAAATATAAATTTTGAATTTTACTTTGAACAAAATTTATGTTTTTAACAGGAGAAATTTAAATATAAGTGATGATAACTTCCCGAACTGTTTATATTGGTAATCTGAGAACAGAAATGACTCATTTACAATCGGAAAGTGTGGTTATTACAGATGCACCTATTGACAATCAAGGTAAAGGCGAAAAGTTTTCCCCTACTGATTTAGTTGCCACTTCCCTATCCTCTTGTATGTTAACGATCATGGGAATTGCTGCAAATACGCATCATTTTAATATAGATGGCACGATAGCCGAAGTCACCAAAGTGATGGCTTCAAATCCAAGACGAATTAGTGAAATTCATATAAATCTCTCTTTTCCTCATAATAATTATTCTGAACGGGAGAAAAAACATATTAAACATGCAGCTTTCACCTGCCCTGTTTCTCAAAGTTTGCATCCTAATTTAAAACAAGTCATCACTTTTAATTACCCTGAAAATGAGTGAATTTAATATACCCATTGGAACCATAAATCAATCTGAAACGATTGTGAAACTGGAAGATACAGCCAGCCATTTTGGAAGTGGATTGGTTGAAGTTTTTGCGACACCTGCAATGGTTGCTTTTATGGAAAACACAGCCCATGTTTGTGTTCAGAAGTTTTTACCTGACACCCATGTTACTGTTGGTACCGAAATCAATGTGAAACATTTGAAAGCTACATTGGTAGAAAAATCGGTTAGTTGTAAAGCAGAACTCATAGAGCAAAAAGGCAATAAACTTATTTTTAACATTGCTTGCATGGAAGAGGATCAGCTTATTGGAACAGCCACTCATACGCGTCATATTGTAAATAAAGAAGAGTTTTTTGATAAAATATTATAGATATGTATTGTAAAGGATGTTATTTATTCATATTGCTATTTGCCTTGTTTTCATGTCAAGATAACAAACAGGCACAGGAAGAATTTATCGTAAATGAATGTGAAGATAATATGAATTCAGTAATTGAATCTGTTACTTTTCATTCATTGGACAGTTTGTTGATAACAGCTGAAATATATTGTAATAATAAAGAAGCTGAAGTATTTGTTCTTTGTCATCAGGCAGGATATTCTCGTGGAGAGTATACCGAAACTGCACAAAAGTTTTATGATTTAGGTTACAATTGCTTTGTTATCGATCAACGATCAGGTGATGAAGTTAATCAGGTCAAAAATATTACAGCAAAAAGAGCAAAATCCCAAGGTTTACCTACAGAATATCTGGATGCTGAACAAGACATAATTGCTGCTGTAAATTATGCAACACAGTTTTATGGTCGCAAAGTAATACTTGTCGGAAGCTCCTATTCTGCTTCTTTGGTATTGAAAATAGCAGCCGAAAATGAAAATGTTGCCAAAGTGATATCTTTTAGTCCCGGAGAATATTTTGGTGAACATCTTAAATTAAAAGAAAGTATTGCCAATTTAAACATACCCGTTTTTATCACTTCATCCAAAAAGGAAGCAGATGAAGCAAAAGCAATATTTGACGCGATACCATCAATTGAAAAAACTCAGTTTATTCCTGAGGGTGAAGGAGAGCACGGTTCAAAAGCATTATGGGCAGAAAAAAAGGACCATCAAGAGTATTGGGATGCTCTTCTGAAATTCTTAGCAGAATAATTTATGTCCTTTTCTAGATACAACATCCTACTTTCAATATTCGTAGTCATTGTATTTTCGTCTTGCAAAAGCACAAAAAACATTACAATTGAAACTTATGTACCTGGTAATATTGTAATCCCTGCTTACAAAACAGATTTGTTTGTTGCCTCCAATAATACTGAACTTGATACCTCAGTTTTATTAAAGTATATTGATTCCGATATACCAGCCGATAGTTTTGATACCAAACAAATAGCTGCCTTTGAATCGATTATTGGAATAAGCAGCTGCACCAATCTATACAGTCATTTTAAAAGTGTCAGGCCAATTAATGTAAAAAATGAACTAATTCATAATAATATTATTGATTGGTCTAGAATTGAAGAGCACGGAATTTCTAGAAGTGTGCTATTATTAGTGGTAGATTTAAAACAATATACCACAGAATTAGCACCTTATTATGAAAAAGAATATGAGTTAGATCAAGTTATTCTTCAAAAAAAATATGGAATCAAAATAAACTATCAAAACCAACTGTTGTTACTTAATCCTGAAAATAAAACGATACTTGATTCATTAACTTTTTTCCAATTTTATACACAGAAAACAGGCAGCGAAACAAAGAGTGAAGCAAGTGACTATTTAGCCGATTCATTAGACTATATAGCATCAGTTGCATATAATGACGCCTATGCTTATGCACAACAAATCATTCCCTCGTGGCATAAGGGAATACGGAAATTGTATTTTACTGGTAGTGAAAATATGCGTAAAGCATTTAAATATGCTAGCACGAATAAATGGCCAGACGCTATTGACATTTGGGATGCCATTTACAGAGGAAATAAAAATGATCAAATCGCTGCCAAAGCTGCCTATAACTTAGCAGTGGCTAACGAAGTTAATGGAGAACTCTGGAAAGCACGATTATGGGCAATCCGATCTTTTCGTAAACAGGAAAGTATCGAAACCAGTGAATATGCAAATTTGCTTTATGAACGCATACAGTATTATAAGCAATTTGAATAAACATCAGTTGTTTGTTAGTAAAATCATTCACAGTAAATAATACTCCTATCATTAATTATTAACTTTGTAACAGTTAAAATTCAAATGAATGATTGATCCAAAAATAAAAAAAATAGCTATTCTGACAGGTGGTGGCGATTGCCCTGGCTTGAATGCTGTTATCAGAGCTATAACAAAAACAGCTATTTTAAAACACAATCTAGAGCTTATTGGTTATCGTTTTGGTTATCGTGGGCTTTACTTAAACGATTTCATCAAGCTTGATATGGCTGCCGTTTCTGGCATTCAGCATATTGGTGGAACCATTTTATATAGCTCAAACAAAGACAATCTTTTTGATTATGAAGTCGAAGAAAATGGCAAAAAAATCAAAAAAGATATGTCACATGTCGCCATTGAAAATCTGAAAAAAGAAAGTGTTGACGTGCTTATCATAATTGGTGGTGATGGAACCTTAACATCTGCCCGTGATTTTGCACGTAAAGGTATTCGTGTTATTGGGGTGCCCAAAACCATCGACAATGATTTGGATTATACCGAGTATACATTTGGTTTTATGACTGCCATTAATATTGCCACGGAAGCTATTGATCGCTTGCATACTACAGCAGAATCTCATCATCGTATTATGATTTTAGAAGTCATGGGGCGAAATGCAGGATGGATTGCTTTACATTCAGGTATTGCAGGCACAGCTGATGTGATATTAATTCCAGAAATACCTTATGATATTAATAAAATAGCAGAAAAATTCAAAGACAGGGAGAAACGTGGAAAACTGTTTAGCATTGTTGTAATTGCTGAAGGAGCCAAAGCCATTGGTGGAGAAGCTGTTATTCATCGCATAGTTAAAGACAGTCCTGACCCTATTCGTTTAGGAGGTGTTGGATTCAAACTTGCCATGGATTTAGAGCCCATTGTGACTGATCATGAAATTCGCACCACAGTTCTAGGTCATATTCAGCGTGGTGGTTCACCATCTACATTCGACAGAATATTATCAACACGATATGGTGTTGCTGCTATTGAATTGATTGAAGAAAACCACTTTGGCAATATGGTTTGTCTTCAAAACGAAAAGATGACTCATGTGCATTTAGAAAACATTATTGGACGTCAGAAATTGGTTGATCCACAAGGAGAATTGGTTAAAATTGCCAGAAATGTTGGAATTTCATTTGGAGATTAAATTATGCTAAAATATACCAGATTACATATCATTACTCTGTCAATACTCTTGTTGGGTTTTATTGTGAAAGCTCAAGATAACGGACATGAAAAAGGAGAAATTATTGTTCACTTAGTAAGTGACTTTCCTGTTTCAGAATTATGTCATCAATTAGCTTTATTCAAAGATGAGGTTACGTCCATTCAGCCTGTAAAATGTCTTTCAAAAGATTTGAATATCCATCTGATACAATTCAATTATAACCTAATTGATGAAATTACTTTCTTTGAACATGTTTATGCTCACACGGGAGTAATTTCTGCTCAATTCAACCATAAAATAACAAAACGCTCCAACCCACCCAACGACTCGCTTTTTTACTTGCAGTGGCAATTGTATAATGATGGAAGCACAGGAGGAACGATTGATGCTGATATTGATGCAGATCAAGCTTGGGATACCACAACCGGTGGTTTAACAGCTTTGGGTGATACCATAGTTATTGCCGTGATTGATGATGGAATTGATGAAGCTCGCAAAGATTTTGGTGATAACATTTGGATAAATTATCATGAAATTCCTGCCAATGGAATTGATGATGACTTAAATGGATATATCGATGATTATTATGGATGGAACACCTATTACGATGATAATGATGTTTTTACTGGTGGCGGATATCATGGTACCTCTGTAGCTGGAATAATTGGAGCAAAAGGAAATAATACAAGTGGAGTTGCTGGTATCAATTGGAACACAAAATTGATGATAATTGTTGGTGGTGGAGATGAAGCAGATGCAATTACTTCCTACTCCTACGTTTTAGCCATGAGAAAACTATATAATTCAAGCAATGGAGCTAAAGGAGCTTATATTGTGGCGACCAATGCATCGTGGGGAATAGATTTTGGTAAAGCGGCAGATGCTCCAATATGGTGCTCTTTGTATGACAGTTTAGGTAAGCATGGTGTTCTAAATGTTGGCGCTACGGCTAATGCAGATCGAGACGTAGATGTGGAAGGCGATTTACCTTCTCAATGTCCCAGTAAATACTTAATTATTGCAACCAATACAGACAAAAATGACTTAAAAGTAAATGGTGCTGCCTATGGTAAAATTCATGTTGATTTGGGTTCTCCAGGTAAAAATGTGTTTACTACAGACGATACCAAATCGGATCCTGATGGATTTGATTATTTTGGTGGCACCTCGGCTGCTGCTCCTCAGGTTGCTGGAGTCATTGGGTTGCTTTATGCTGCAGCCTGCGAAAATTTGATGAAAACGGCCAAAACAAATCCAGACAGTGTTGCTTTTTTGATGCGTAAATTTTTATTAAATGGAACTGACTTAAAAGGAAGTCTGATTAATATTACCACCACACAAGGCAGATTGAATGCATATAATGCAATACTTGAGTCATCTAAGTTTTGTTATAATACATCAATTAATGAGCATCCAACAAGAGCAAACAGCCTGATAAAAAACATCTATCCTAATCCTGTAAAAGACAAACTTATTGTTGAGTTAAATAATCATCAAAATTCCTCTTTGGATATCAAAATCTATTCAATTTTTGGTAAAGAGTTACTAACCTTAGCAAATAGAAATTACAACCAACATCTGGATTTAAATCATTTAAGTTCAGGGTATTATATTCTTTCTGTTTTCAATCCTGAAAATAATCAATTTGAGCAAGTTGGTTTTTTGAAGCAATAGCTTTGCAAACTTTAGCTGTTCGCAGCTTCAAGCTACGAACAACAGGTTGAAACTGCACTACATAATAGAATCAATCTCCTGCAATTGAATTACTTTCAATTTATTTTTTGCAAGTCCTTTCAACTCTACATTTGGAATAAGCTGATCAAATTGCTCCTGATTAATAATTTCATGCTTGATCATTCTCTGTCCCACAACCTGATAATGAGATGCAAAATAATCGTGTAGCTTACCTTCTTTATTAAATGCATATTGAAATTTCTTAGGTCTTGGAATTATAGCAGCCATAAAAATCGATTCTGATAAACTTAACTCCTTCACATCTTTATTAAAATAAAACCATGATGCCTGACTGGCTCCATAAATACCTGGCCCCCATTCTATTATATTCAAATAAATTTCAAAAAGTCTATTCTTTGAAACTTGGCCATAATTTTCTAAAAGCCAGGTTATTATAATCTCTTCCAACTTTCTGCTTACAACCTTCTTATTGTCTAGATATAGGTTTTTAACCAATTGCTGCGATATGGTGCTTCCTCCTCTGACAAAGGCTCTCTCCTTGATATCATCAATTAGGGCTTCTTTAATTGCATCTAGAAGAAACCCTTTGTGGTAATAAAACAAGCCATCTTCTGAATACAAAACAGCTGCTTTTAATAAAGGACTAATTTCATCTAAGGTTTTAAAATGAGGATTTTGCGGATCAATAAGAATAGTAAAGGAATCGTGCAACGTATTTATAGGCCTATGTTCGAAATTATCTGATAAGCTAGTAAAATCAAGCTGACCAAAATCCTGTATCCTAAAATCCATTGTTTTTACTTCCGATTCCAAATGCAAGGAATCAGGCGTATTCCAAGGAAGGATAAACAAGAAATGATAATCAAAATTTCCTGAAGCTTGTACATGATTCAAATAAGTAAAACAATTTTCCGGTAACGATTGAATAAATTGATGAACATCCACTTTCTTTTCATTCAGCTCCAACTTTAATGTAAGTGGATCTAAATCTACCGTAAAAAAGGGATGAATTTCAATTTTGTTAAGTAGTATTCTAGACGATAATGATTCGAGCAAATTATTGCTGATCATTATTTCCTGATTAAATGCAAAAGCATCAAAAACAACAGGCTCTTGATTTAATCTTGAATAGTTAATTGATGCTTCTGTTTGATCCAAAGCCATAATGACTTTTAGCTTATCCCTTTTTATTTTAGTTAATGAAACATTAAAACTTAGTTTTTCCAAAAATAATTCTGCTTGATTTAGAAATGGAATCTCTAATTGTATAGCATCTTCTGAATAAACATCCATTGTAAAATCTCGCCTTGATGAAGATAGCTTACATCCGATATGATTAATGAGTGTATCCTGCTGATAAAAATACTTTAGTTCTGTTTCTATGGTTTGATTGTGCATATCAAATGCAAATAATTCAATTTGGCCATGAGGAAAATAATCTGATTCAATTTTGAGTGAATTAAAAATCACTGCATTCGGTAAATAATGGTTTAATCTGTCCATTAATTGGATCAGTGAATGATGTAATTGAAGAGATGACTTACTTATCTTTTCATCAGAATGAATTAACGTATCAGAAACACTATTCTTTACGAATATTTCAGCACAGTCAAAGCTTATTGTTTTCGGTTTAATCTGTGCTTTCAATAAAGATCTCAAATTCAATTCAATCCCTACACTATTGACAAAAAGAAGAGTATCCGATTCTTTATGAATATATAAATCATCCAAACTAAATCGACTTAGACCTTTGAGTTTTACCAAATCATATTGTATTTCAATATGGTGTTTTTCTTCCAGGCTTTCAATTTTTTTCTTCAGCTTTTGCTGAAAAATTATATTTTTTGTGAATAGCAGAACCAGGATTAGAACCAAGAGTATT
>JABINZ010000286.1 GCA_018698135.1 Bacteroidota bacterium | reverse complement strand
ATGGAGCAAACGCTCCATCTTTTCCAAAAAGCGACTTCCCACTCTTAAACTGTTCTAGCGCTTTTTCTTCTAAATTGTCTAAATAGTTCTGATCCATAATCAAATTTACGATTTTGGACAGAGTTTAATTTACACCCTCATTTTTCATGTATTCATTTTTAGCCAAATAACAATCTTATAAACTTTTGCAAATTTAGATAATTATTTTTTTTGACAGATTCTACAAGCTTAGCTGGAAAGAATGAATTTATCAAGCACATTTCGCTTCATAATTGGTATGTGGCTTAAATTTTCAAGATTATTTGAACTCTCTTTATACCCTGGCAAACAATATTATCATTTTTGCTCCTCTAAAAGAATTGTTAATAAACTTGAAAAGTGAAGTGGTTGATTTATGAAATTTTCAGAACAATTTATGTGTTCAAAAGTGTAATAATAAGCAATATATAAGTATGGAAAAGTGTAAAAAGCACTTTCAGCACAGAGCATCCATTTACAATTCGCGAATTTCAAATTCTATTATGTAGCTAATCAAAAGTTGAGACTTACTGTCGGGCAACAAAAATCTTATTTAAAAGAATAAACACGATAAGAGATGCCAAAATCCCGAAAATATTAGCATCCAATCCAAATGGAAGATTAAAAGTAATACCCAATAAATCAAATTCAATTAACTGTAATTTTCCCACTTTATCAACTAACTGATTTATTGAAAGAGCTTCAATATTGATATTATTTAAGACATCAAATTTGAGAGACAATTGTCGAAAGGCATCAATCACTACTTCTTTTGGTAGAGATTCTGATAGTGTAACCTTATTTAGAAGTAGCACAAGAGTCGTAGTGCCTCCTGCTAACATTGACCAAAAAGCAGCAATGGAATTTCTATTTTTCAAAACAACAGCTGCTAATAAGGGAACAAATAAACCTGATACCATAAATGCATAGGAATATAGCATCAAATCCAACACTTTTGTCATTTGTGAGGCCAACAGCAATGCCAAAGCACCAATGATAAGAGTAACCAATTTTGATAAACGAAGTACTTTTGAATCGTTGTTATTGAATTTGAAAAATTTCCCAAGAATGTCGGTGACCACATTACCAGAGGCTGCCATTAGACAACTATCTGCAGTTGATAATATGGCAGAAAAGTAAGCTGAAAGCATCAGCCCCATCATACCAAAGGGAAGTATTGTTCTAAGCAATAAAGGTAAACCCATTTCAGGATCAATTCCATCTGCAATTCCAAATCCGGCATAAGCAAACATATCCTGCTCAAAAGCAACTCGTGAAAATAAACCAAGTAGAACCCCCATAAATGCCATCACAGGATATTCAAACAATCCGGCAATGAACCAGGCTTTTTTGGCTTCTTTTTCCGAACGTGCTGCATAAATTCGTTGATATAAAGTCATCCCTACAAACCAGATGGGAACAATGGTGATAAGCCAATTTAGAAATGTTTGCCAACTTAAGTTATTAAACTTCAAAAAATCATCTGAAAGTGTTGATTGAATGGCTTCAAAACCCCCTATTGCTTTATAAGAAAATGGGAGGCCAATGAAAATCAATCCGACCATAAGAATTATCCATTGAATGGTATCCGTATAAATAACAGCTTTCAATCCTCCTAATACAGTATAAATAATGGCTATAAATCCCATTATTAGTAAGGCGGTTTTGAAATCTAGCTCAATAAATGTTGCTGATGCCAATTTTGCTCCAGCCAAAAGTTGTGAACTTGTAAAACCAATGTAACCAATAGCGGAAATCACTCCGGCCAGAAGAGCCACACGCCAATTAAAGAAATGTTCGAAAATCTGAGGAAAAGTAAGCATTTTGTGTTTCTCAGATAATCCTTTTACCCGTGGGATCAAAACCACAGCACTTATCCATGCACCAACTAATCCTGTAAAAAGCATCCATGAACCAGAGAGTCCAATTGCAAATCCCAAGCCTCCTAAACCGATTGAAAAGCCTCCACCTACATCGGTTGCCACTACCGACAAACCAATATGCCAGCTCTTCATATTTCTTCCACCGACATAATAATCATCAACATTCTGGTTTTTCCGATGGAAATAAAAACCAATTCCTAACATTAAAATTATGTACAGTGCAAATATTATAATGTCAACAATATGCATATAATAAGTGATATTTAAGCGATTGGAATGGCCTTGTAAGAATATTTATTGGTGGTTTTTTTTATCATTTTAATAGCCTAAAACACATTCCAGTCTGTAACCAAATAAATGTTAGATAATATTCTTTTCGATGTATTTAGAATTCATAAGTCTGGCAACGGCCATGTATGAGGGTGTAAAACGAACTTTTTGGCCGATCTTATATTTTGGCTGGCCGTTAGGCTTTTTATTAGTACCTAGTTCATAAACTGTCATGTCGGATGTGGTGCCAATAAATTCAATAGATTTATCTTTTGGTATTAACTCAGTATGGTCAACATCAATACTCCCAAAGTCTAGAATAGCTTTGAAACTCTTGGAGAAATCATCTGCATCATGAACTTCATCAGAAGTATGACCGACATTTGCATCCGAAATAACACCATCCGGAATAGATTCTTTTTCTTCCAGCTCAATAATGGTTGCAGAATATTCAAATGCATCAATAGAAAGCGATTCGAATTTTTTCCCATCTAAAGGAGAAACACCCATAAAAATAGATTCTCCTATCCTAAAATGATTAACTGATTTAGGAAATTGTTTCTTAATCAAAGGAAGGGTAATTGAACTTCCTCCAGAAATAAGATCAAGCTTTTTGTTAAACCTTGCTTCAATAAGCTGCTTATACAGGCTTAGTTGGATCATTTTATCATAGGTAGGTTCAATGCCATACATACAGCCCAGATTAGTGCCCAAACCAACAATTTCAATATTTGGTAATTCAAACACATTATTATAAAATTCGATCAGATTTTCACGCATAATGCCCTCACGCAATTCTCCAAGTTCAATCATAATAATGATTTTATGTTGCTTTTTTTGTGCAACAGCTGCTGCACTTATCGCTTTGATTGCAGTGAATGAAGTGTGTACTGAAAAGTCTGCATACTCAACCACTGTTTTAGCAAATTGAATAGGTGTGGGTTTTATATACATCGTTTTTATATCAGGCCTGATTTGTTTTATCTTTTTCAGACCTGATAATCTGGAATCTCCAATTGAATGTATTTTGTCAATTTCAGGTGCATTTAAAATTTTTGTTAAAATTCCATCATTACCCGATAACATTTTAACCACAAGTGTCCATTGAATATCATGTTTGGATAATATTTTATAGAGCTTTTCTATATTGCCAATTATGGCTTTGGTTTTAACTCTTATTTCTGCCATGGTTATTTGTTTTTCGCGCTATATCGCATTTCTGCATATTTATTTTCAAATCCCAGTCGCTCATATAATCGTATAGCAGGATTATCATACTCAACATGTAGTTTCATAGCTCCTTTTGTCAATTCAATAGCCTTTTCAATTATTTCTTTTCCAAATCCTTTTCCTCTGCAACTTGAATCTACAGCTATGTATACCAGAATATTTTCTGGAATGTATTCTTTCATTCCTGTGTTGTTCATTATTAAAACACCTACAAGTTTATTTTCATAGTAAGCATTTAATAGAAATCCTCCTTTACCGCTTTCTGGACTAAAGGCATAGTCAAGGCAATGCCGAATGGCTTGTTTAGTATCCCCAAATTGTCCTAGGTGAATAAAAAGAAAATCAATTACTTCATCAGTTGATGAAGTTTTGTTTAAATCTGTTGTGTTTTTAATAAGCTTTATATCAAGCATAAATTTTAATTATTTTTTTACAATATAATAATAGGAAGGCTGATAAGTATACGTAAATAATAAGATAATACAAAATGTATTTAATATAAGTCCTGTAATTGAGGCTACGGCTGTTTTACAGAAATATCTAATTTTTACGATATGTCAAGCAAACGAGGAATACTCTGAGGTAATCTGGTTAAAAGTTCATAATTTAACTGATTACTGAATTCGCTGAATGATGCCACCGTAATTTCAACATCTCCTTGTTTACCGATCAAAACAACTTCATCTCCTTTTTTTGTATGCGGGACCAATGACAAGTCAATAATCAGTAAGTTCATATTGACCACGCCTATGACATCAACTCTATTGTCGTTGACCAATACCCTTCCCTGATAACTTAATGATCTGCTATAGCCGTGAGAGTATCCAACAGGAACAGTTCCGATGATCATATCTTGTTGGGCTAAATATTCTGTACCATAACCAATAAACTCTCCTGTTTTCACATTTTTAATACTCATTATTTGAGTCTTCCATCTCAACACCCGAATTAGCGGATCAACTTTGCTTTTTTGTTTACTCAAATAATTAATCAATGTTTCTATGCTCGACCAAAATCCATATTGCATAATTCCAATCCTAACCATAT
>JABINZ010000285.1 GCA_018698135.1 Bacteroidota bacterium | reverse complement strand
AGGATAACTTTGGCTGTGAGGAAAAATAAAATGACAGCCAATAAACATATTAACTTCGAATTAAGATATCCAAAATTAGATTGTGGAAAGGAGATTGAACTTTTTCATTGTCATAAATGTGGGTATCACCCCAATGCTTTGATTTCAGGTTATCATAAACATAATTCAGATATCATATTCACAAGAGTTTTGTCCATTTACCCTCATAATACGGACATTATCGAAACAATTACTTACGGAAAATATCCAATAGACTGTGAACTTATCGAAATAATTACCTGTATGAATTGTAAATGCGTAGGTGAAATGGTGCAAGTTCCTCTTTATTTTCTTGAAAATTCAGGGTTAATTTCCCGTAATAATGATAACTCTAATTGCAATTCAAAAAAGTCATTTAAAAAGATTCCTGATTTAATAAAATCAATATTAAAAAAAATTGGAGTAATTCAATGACTAATCAAAGAATATTTCCTACTTGGGATCAAATTAGATCTATTAAAACACCCCTAACTGCAGGTGAATTTGCTCTAATTAATTATCTAGACAAATATTTACCACAAACATGGAATATTTTTGTTCAACCGTTTTTTAATGGTGATAGACCAGATGTGGTGATTGTTAATCCAAAAATTGGTGTAATGATCTTTGAGGTTAAAGACTGGAAGAGAAACATTTATCGTTCAAATTTGGCTGTTGGTTTTGATAAAAGTCAAAATAGGAAATTCCAATTCCGACAATTTTTTGTACATGACAATAGAGGCGAATGGAAGATATCGAGCCCCATCAAACAGGTCGATAGGTACCGTTCGAATCTTATTAATCAATATGTTCCGAATATTGGTGAAAGAATTGACATAAATAGTAAAAATCTAGCACCATTCAAAATTGGTTTATACTTCCATGGAATGAGCACAATTAACGCTTTAGAATTAACAGGAAATAATCCAAAACAATGTACAGTATTCGGCCGAGACCAGCTGGATTCTGCGAATAATTTGGGAAAAATCGTCCCTGATGTAAAACTTCAATATAGTATTTCAATGAAAACACATTGGTACAACGATATAGTCTTTTGGTTAAAACCACCGTTTCATTCTATTGAACAAGGGATGAAAATAGTTTTGAATGAGGAGCAAAAAAGACATGTATTACCAAGTTCGGGACTTCACCAAAGATTAAGAGGTGTTGCAGGTAGTGGTAAAACACTAGTACTTGCCCAGCGGGCAGCAAATTTAGCCTCCAAAGGAAAACGTGTTCTAATAATTTCTTATAACATGACCCTTTGGCATTACATCAAAGATCATGTATCTCGCACTCAAAAGAATTTTAATTGGTCCGAAATTGAATTCAATCATTTTCATGGGTTTTGTAGAGATTACCTCTTAGAGAATGGCTATCAATGGCCTCATTCAGAAAATGATAGCGATGAAAATTTCTTTAATATTAGAATCCCTGCATTAGTATCTAAATATATTCAACAGGGAATAAATACCAAAAATAGAAAGTATGATGCGATCCTAATTGACGAAGGTCAGGATTTCCAAAAAGAATGGTATAAAATGCTATGTTTATTCCTTTCTGAAAATGACGAATTATTTTTTACAATCGATGAAAAACAAAATATTTATGAGAAAGATCATAATTGGATAGATTCGATGATAGATACAAAATTCAGGGGAAGATGGCGGATATTAAAAAAATGTTATCGTACACCAGTTAAAATTTTGAAATTGGCTAATTTATTTTCACAACAATATTTGCCGAATGTTGGAGAAACGCCAGAGGCAGTTCCCAATCAGGGTGAGATTTTCAAACCCAAATATGGTTGGTTTAATGTAAACAACTTTACCGTAACCAAATCTGCTTTATATAGAATGATCTATTGGTTGACAAAAAAAGAAAAGATCCATCCTTCTGACATAGTAGTCTTGGTGCCCACACATAAAGAAGGGTGGGAATATGTCAGATACCTTGAGGGTTATAATTTTAATATAAATCATGTTTTCGAAGATGATAGTACTTATAACCGTCATAAAAAATCTTTCTGGATGGGTGACAGCCGATTAAAAATGAGTACAATTCATAGTTTTAAGGGTTGGGAGCTACTAAATGTAATCTTAATTACACCTTCAACGGGAAAAAACAGAGATACAGATTTCTTAATGTATACATCAATTACCCGTACTAGACAGAATTTGGTAGTCTTCAATACAAATCCAAGATACTCTCAATTTGGTATCCAATCTCAAAAATATAATGATTTCATTTCTGTATATAAAAATTAATGGCAATTGGATAAATGGAAACATCAATAACCAGAGTTTATGAGACTTCCCCACTTCGTCTCAAATACCCGTCTCTTTACTTCACAAACAGTCTTTAAACTCATCTCAAAACCAAAGTCTCATATACATAGGTTATTAATCGTTCGGAAAATCAATATTGCAAGATTTGAACCAATCAGCTTAAGTTGGTAAATTAATAATGTCTATCAGGCCTGAAGTACTCTCTTTATATATGGTTTGTGGGCATTTTATCAACACATTAAAATTGATAGATCATAACGAAATATGAATTATGTTAATCACTTTTTGCGTTCTAACTTTCAATCAACCGGATATGAAAAGGAGGTGCATGATTATTAAAAATATCAATATTAAACAAGAACTACCAAAATTGGAAATGACTTGCCTTGAACAATTTCACGCCGGTTATTTCAGGGGTTAAGCCCAGTATTCTTTTTTCGCAAAGCAAAGTGAAAGGTAGAAAATACTTGCTAAAGAAAGCATTAAAAAATCTTTTCCCTGGGGTTTCCTGGCAGAATCCAGTACTAAATTTTACCTTTAAGGTTATGGATCCAATAGATTATCTTTTTCGGTTCAGAAGCGGACTCACAGGGTTGCCTCCCTACTCTATCAGGGTGCGGTCGAATGGGGTCACCAAACAATTCGGAGGGGAAAAATTTTATCAGTTCGGTAATCGGTTAGCCGATCATTTAAAAGCATACGCATCTCTAGATGGCCATTCAAAAGTTTTAGAAATAGGATGTGGGTGTGGAAGGACTTGCTATGCATTGTCAAAAATCCTAGATGATGCCAATTTTATTGGAATGGATATTGAAAAAACGTCTCTAGAAGCATGTCAAAATAACCCCATATTTATTGGTAAAGATTTTCGCTTCGACTATCAAGATATTCAAAATGATGAGTATAACCCAGATGGAACATATGAAGCAGATTCATACAAATTCCCATATGATAGTAATGAATTTGATGTGATATTTCTAGTCTCAGTTTTTACACACATGCTGACTGATGATGTCAAAAACTATATTTCGGAAATATCTCGCATGCTAAAACCAGGTGGTGTCTGTATGATAACCACGTTCCTTATGGACCATGGAAGAAATACAAATGGAATTTCCTTTCCGCATAACGAGAAGGATCATT
>JABINZ010000284.1 GCA_018698135.1 Bacteroidota bacterium | reverse complement strand
GTTGAATGTATTTACTTCCTACATTCAATTCTA
Organism: Bacteroidota bacterium; assembly: GCA_018698135.1. Taxonomy (NCBI): domain Bacteria; kingdom Pseudomonadati; phylum Bacteroidota; species Bacteroidota bacterium. Next base: position 3,028 of record JABINZ010000284.1, on the reverse strand, counting down.
TTTTCTTAATCATAATTCATACTAGCGTATTATTCATAAAGGACTTCAAAAGTGATTGAATAATCATGAATTAATATTAAGGCGGAGTTTCTCCGCAGAAGCATTAAGGCTCGGCCAATAAAATTACTGAATGTTTGGAATTACCGCCTTCCTTCGTCCTAATGGACTTCGGAAGACGAAGGCGGAGAGTAAGGGATTCGAACCCCTGTTCCAATTCACACCGGAAAATGGTTTTCGAGACCACCGCATTCGACCACTCTGCCAACTCTCCTTGGGAAAAACAAAAATAGACTTTTGAAAATTCAGTATCAAAAAAAATATCACTCAATTGAAACAACAATGCAGAACATCTTCAAAACACCTTTTTATTGAGGCCATCTCAAAAGTCTTGTATTTCCTTCCTATGCGTCATTCCCTTGAAAAAGGGAATCTCTAATCAGCAAGATAGAGATCCCCGCTTTTGCGAGGATGATGTAGAGTAGGACTTTTGAGAAAGCTTCCAAGGATGAATTATTGGGAAATGGTGTTTGATTTTCAGCTCTTTACCCTTCAGGGATAGGGAAAAAAGAGCTGAATAACTAAAACATTCATACTTGTGATACAGCCTTTCGGGATGATTTGTTGTAAAAGCTTTTGGAGATATTCGGAATAATAAATTAATTCCAAAAAAAAAGCTACCCAAATTGGATAGCTTACATATACTCTCTAAAAACTCCTTTAACTCCTTCTATATATAAAGAGAAGGATGGGATGAGTCAATAATTAAAGGTTTTTAGAGAGCATATTTGACAATGTTTTAGATCTTAGAATTTATATATATTATCATCAATCAGTTTATCTGCAATTCTTCTTCTTGCCTCTTTGGTATTAACACCATGAACAGATGTCATCGCATGTAATGCCTGCATATATTTCTGATTATCATTGCCTTCAAACATATTGTTGATGGCATCTTTCCCTGCTTTATAAATTCGAGTTGCTGCATCATACATTAAAGTATCAAGGATGTCCTTATAAAGGGGCATATGTGATTCTCCTTTTAACTGTTCAAGCTTCTGAACACGCAGCAAGGTTGATTCTACTGCATATAAGTCGACCATCATGTCTGTAATATTCATTAATATTTCTTGTTCCTTGATGAGATCTTTGCTGAATTTCTCATTGGCAAGAACCATCATCATTAATACAGCATCCTTGAAATTTTGAACATTTTGCTCTTTTGATTCATAAAAACCCTCAACATATTCAATCTGATCGTATTTGCTCAGATTATCCAATATTTCTTTTGCTTTTTCAAACAAAGGGAAATCGCCTTTTGGAGCTTTCTTTAAGGTAGTGTCAACAACCAATAATCTGTTGATTTCATTGGTGCCTTCAAATATCCTATTGATACGTGAATCTCGATAGGCCCGGTCTACCGGAGCTTCAGCTGAATAGCCCATACCTCCAAAAATCTGAACCGCTTCGTCCACAACATAATCTAATGCTTCTGAACCATATACTTTTAGTAAAGCTGCTTCAATGGCAAATTCAGCAATTCCGGCTATATTGGATTCTCCTTTGTCCTGGCCTTCTGCCAGCATCGTTTGAATGATTTGGTTCACATCACCTGTTGCACGGTATACAGCAGATTCAGCTGCCCATGTGCGAATTACCTGCTCTGCAAGTTTGTGCTTAATTGCTCCAAAAGAGGAAAGTAAAGAGTTAAACTGCTTACGTTCATTGGAATAATTTACAGAGTTATTGATAGCTGTTTTACAAGCACCTAAAACAGTACCACCTAATTTTATTCGACCGATATGGAGGATGTTTAGAGCAATACGAAATCCCTGACCTCTTTTTCCAAGTAGGTTTTCAACAGGTACTTTCACATCATTAAAAAATATCTGGGTGGTTGAAGATCCTTTAATCCCCATCTTTTTTTCTTCAGGATTGATGGTTACACCTTCCCAATCTGCTTCTACCATAAATGCACTTAATACGCGATCATTATCGATTTTTGCAAATACAGTTAAAAGGTCAGCAAAACCACCATTGGTGATCCACATTTTTTGTCCATTGAGAATGTAATTTTTGCCATCTTCTGAAAGAACAGCTTTTGATTTTCCAGAGTTTGCATCTGAACCAGCACCTGGCTCAGTCAAACAATAGGCTGCTAACATTTCACCATTGGCAAGTTTTGGAATATATTTTTGCTTTTGTTCATCATTTCCATAATAGAGGAGAGGAAGTGTTCCTATTCCTGTATGGGCCATATAAGCAACAGAAAATGAATAGGCAGAGCCCATGGATTCATTTGCTCTCATGGATGTGACAAAGGATTGATCAAAACCTTCATATTCCATTGGAACTGAAATTCCGAGTAAACCCAATTCGCCTGATTTTTTTAGAAGAGATGCTATTAATCCTTCTTCTTGAGCATCAATACGATCAAGATGTGGAAATACTTCAGCCCCAAGAAAATCTTCACATGTTTGAGCAATCATCAACTGCTCATCATCAAATTCTTCCGGGATAAAGATATCTTTAGCTTTTGTTTGTTTCAGCAGGAATTCACCGCCACGCATTAATTCGTTTTTTTCCATATAACACTAATTTGATTCTAATTTTTGATTACACTTTTGCATAATACCTGAAAAAATTAGGCGCAAAGATATAAATATAGGTGAGATTACAAAACCCACTTTGGCTGTCTTTTAGAGATGTAATGCAAAGAAAATTTGTTTTTAATATATTATTTATATATGCAAATATAATGTGTTATTATTTTAATCCGCAAGGAGATGATAGATATCATATGCGATGAACTAAGGATATAGTGTGTAATAATTTTATAGTTGAAATTAGTACAAAAAATTGCATAAACTTCTTATTCAATTGTGGTTAGATTCCTTAATTTTGTTTTGATGAGAAAAATAGCTGTCCTTTATTTAGGACTTATAATGATACCCTTTTTTACCTTTTCACAATCATTTGAGCAGAAATCATTTGATATTGGGAACATTGGGGTTACGTTAAGTAATGTAGG
>JABINZ010000283.1 GCA_018698135.1 Bacteroidota bacterium | reverse complement strand
CTGTTGGATTAACAACAATTGCAACATCAGTTGGTGAAGAGTCGGACACTATTGAGGAAGTGTATGAACCTTATTTAATTAAAGAAGGATATCTAAAGCGCACTCCTCGTGGAAGGGAAGCCACCCTTAAAACGTATAAGCATTTGGGAATCAAGCCGCATGGCATTAATCCATCCTTATTTGATGTTTAATCCATTCATGGTTTTTGAATAAAGAATATAAGCATCAAAAATCAAATAATTTTCAATTCTGAAATTACAAACCAAGAGTTAAAATTAGTTTTTGGTTTTTATTTATGATTTGCCTTTTGTGATTTGTTATTTAGTTTTGCTATCAATTTATCCATAAGCTTTTTTTAGAAGTAGAATTATGCTGAACCTAAAAGAATTATCTGATTTCATAAAAGACAAAGCGTTGGAATTAGGTTTTTCTGCTTGTGGAATTTCAAAAGCTGATTATTTAAAATCAGATTCAACTTTTTACACGGATTGGATAAACAGCAAGAAGCATGGAAACATGACCTATCTTAATCGAAATGTTGAGAAAAGATTGGATCCCACTAAACTTCATGAAGGAACAAAAAGCATTGTTTCGGTTTTATATAATTATTACCCAGAAAAATTTCAGAATACAGATACGAAATATAAGATTTCAAAATATGCGTATGGAAAAGACTACCATAAAATCCTAAAGAAGAAACTTAAACTCCTGCTTACTGATATTGAAGAAAAAGTTGGTCAAAGCAAGGCAAGAATATTCGTTGACTCAGCACCTGTTCTGGAAAGAAGATGGGCACAACAATCAGGTTTGGGTTGGATTGGCAAGAACACCATGCTCATTCATCCAGACATTGGCTCCTATACCTTTATTGGAGAAATCCTGATTGATCTTGAATTGATTTATGACAAAGCGGATGCCGATCATTGCGAGCGATGTACAGCATGCCTAAGAGCTTGTCCGACCAATGCACTTGATATTAGCAAACCCTATCAGTTAGATGCCAGCAAATGCATTTCTTATCAAACAATTGAAGACGCTGAAAAACTGGATTTTTCAATAGAAAATAAAAACTGGATTTTTGGATGTGATATTTGCCAGGAAGTTTGTCCTTGGAATAGAAAAGCACCCAAAACTGATGAAGCAAAATTCCAAATCTCTGATTTCATTAAAAATGCAACTGACAAGGACTGGGAAAATCTAACAGAAGAAGAATTTGAAAAATACTTCAATGGCACACCTATTCGAAGATCAAAATTTGAAGGATTGAAAAAAAATATTACAAAAGTGAAACAGAATAACAATTCTAAACCCCGGTAATCTTAAACTCGGTGCGTCTGTTTTTGGCTCTTCCTTCGTCTGTATTATTACTTTCAATCGGCTCGGTTTCTCCATAGCCTTTGTAAGATAATCTGTTTTCATCAATTCCTTTTTCAACGAGATAACTGTATACCGCTTTGGCTCTTTCCTTTGATAAATTCAAATTATAATCATCAGCACCTTTGCTATCGGTATGGCCACCGATTTCGATTTTCAAATCAGCATAATCCTTCATGAACTGAATTAGTATAGCCAACTCCACTTCCGATTCTGCTTTGATTGTTGATTTATCAAATTCGAAGAAAATATTATTCAGCACAATTTTTTCACCTACTTTAATCGGATTCAATGGAACATCTTTCTTAAAAGCTGATGACTTTGAGCCTTTTATGGGAAGATAATCCGAATAAAACATATAACCTTTGCGGGAAACATTAATCACATAGTTTCTATCAGCAGGAATTGCCGTTAAATAACTCCCTGTTTTTGCATCTGAACTAGATTGATAAACAGTTTCACCACTTTCAATATCAATAAGTGTATAAACTGCTTCCAGATTTTCCTTTGAATACTTATCATAAATGATTCCTTTCAAATAGGAAACTGGGTCGGGTCTTAAATGCTCAGGCATATCAAAAGAGTATAAATCAAGGCTTTCGTTATTTGTATCTCGTCTGGAAGCAAAAAAAGCAATATTGCCAAAACTACTAACAAAAAGGCTAAATTCACTATCTTCAGTATTAATTGGATATCCAAGATTTATACCCTTTCCCCAGATACCATTATCACTTTTTCTGGACATAAAAATATCACCCTGTCCCATTCCGAGTCCACCCTTAGTGGAATAATACAATGTTTTATCATCTGGATGTATAAAAGGTGCTTCCTCACTCACTTTTGAATTTACATTAGGTCCCAGATTAATGGGTGTTCCCCAACTTCCATCTTCTTGTTTTAAGCTTTTCCAGATATCCAATTCGCCATATCCACCTTTTCGTGTTGAACTGAAATAAATCGTTTTTCCATCAAATGAAATGGATGGTTGAGTTTCTTTAAGTTCTGTATTAATTGGCTCCCCAATATTAACACCCTTTTGCCATTGCCCATTTTTAAATTCAGAAATAAAAATATCGCAAGCTCCATAAACAATATTATAATCTTCTGAGCAAATCGTATATAAAAGAAATTTACCATCAGGGGAAATTGAAATAGCTCCTTCATTCATATTTGGTGTATTGATATTACCTGGCAGTGGGACTGCCAAAGACCATTTATTATCAATAAATTTTGACACATAAATATCTTCATTATAACGATACATGGGATTTTTTACAGCCTTGTTCTCCAGCATACGGGTAAAATAGAAGGTTTCATAATCTGCAGTTAAACATGGCCAATATTCATTTAAATTAGTGTTCACTGCATCACCAACATTAACAGGATTAAACGGAATTGGATTCTTTATGCATGAATCCCGAAAATTACAAATACGTTGGTTGGTAATTGATTTTTTATAAAATTTCCCAGAAACATCATCAAAATTTTGAAAGATCTTGAATTGAGCAATTGCCTTTTCATAATTTCGCCCACGCATAAGAACTGCTCCATAATTAAAATACACATAGGGATAATTAGGCTCAATTTGAATGACTTTCTCATACATCATTTGTTCAAGCTCAATCTTTTTCTGTCGATAATAGATACTCGATAAACGCATATAAGCATCAACATAATTTGAATCATGTTTGGTTGCTTTAATCAATAATAGTTCGGCATTACCATAATCCCGACTCAACATATAATTATATGACTTTTCATACAGCTCATTTGCTTTTGCGTTTTTTGTTGAGGTAAAAACTTTCCTGGGTTGTGCAGTTAGTTTTATCGTTGATAATAATAATATCGATAAGAGACTAAAGATAAATACTTTATTCATAGTTGATTTTAATGATAACATGCGTGTGTTTTATTTCATTGATATTTTTGCAAATCGCAAATATCAGGTAATTTTTAAACTTAAATCAAGTGGTTTAACGGTATGTGTTAATGCACCTGAAGAAATATAATCGACTCCTGTTTTAGCATAAGCAAGAATATTTCCTTCATGAATGCCTCCTGAAGCTTCTGTCTCAACTTTTCCATCAATTAAAACGACAGCCTTTCTCAAATCCTCCGGACTAAAGTTATCGAGCAAAACCCGATCGATACAATCTAGTTTTAATGCTTCTTCAATATCCGCAAAGCTGCGTAATTCAACTTCAATTTTTAAATCAAGCTTCTTCTTTTTCAAATATTCCTGTACGTTTTTAACAGCTTGGGTAACTCCCCCTGCATAATCAATATGATTATCTTTGATCAATATCATGTCAAACAAGCCAATTCGATGGTTCGTTCCTCCACCTACTTTAACTGCCCATTTTTCGAGAAGTCGTAAGCCAGGCGTAGTTTTTCGGGTATCCAATAGTTTCACACCAAACTTACCTACCTGCCTTGAAAGAATATTTGTTTGCGTTGCTATACCACTCAATCGCTGCATAAAATTCAAAACCAAACGCTCAGCAGTTAATATGGATTGTGCAGGTCCTGTAACGAAAAAAGCAAAATCTCCTTCTTGAACCTGATCTCCATCATGCATTAAACAGTCCATCTTTAACAACGGATCTACTTTATTGAAAATGATTTTTGCTAAATCAATTCCGGCAATAATTCCATTATCTTTTACCAAAAGCACAGCTTTTCTTTCAGCATTATCGGGAATAGTGGATAAGGAAGTATGATCACCTTCTCCAATGTCTTCTCTTAATGATAAATCAATGATTTCTTCCAGGTAGGTATCAAATAGATCCTGCTCAATAAAATCTACTTTCAAGGCTATTGTATTATTCTTTCTCAAATTGTAATTCGCGGATATATAGTTTTCCTCCAATATCCTTAAACAAAATATAGGTTCTATATCGACCGGATGTTGTTTGCAAATAACCGATGACATAGGGTAATCCTTTGGGTGAAAAATTCTTGTGTTTAATCAGGAAATTAACGGGAGGTGACTTCTCAAAAAAATCTTTTAATATTAATTCTGCTTGCGTTTTACTATATATATCTTCAACTTCATCAATCTTCAATTCCACTCTTGAATCAAAATAACGGGACACTTCTTTACAATTCCCGGATTTTAATGCAAGTGTTATTTCTTCAAAAATATCTGTTCCTAAAAATGCAAATGCAAACAAGCTAGTTGATATGAATAAACTTATAATAATCAGTTTCTTAGATCTCATTTTCTTGCTTTGATTCAAATAATGCTAAAAGTATGCCACCTGACTTATTTTCAATTGCTGTACATGAAATTCAAAGCTAAGTTACAGATTAATTTTTACCTTTACTAAATAATTTATTGTGAGAGCTTGAGTCGTTTTGAAAAAACTTAAAGAAGAATTCTATTTACGGGAAGATGTGGTGCAAATCGCCAAAGATTTGCTCGGGAAAGTAATTTATTCGCATATTGATGGAAAGACTTGTGGAGGGATTATTACTGAAACCGAAGCCTATGCTGGAATAACAGATAAAGCCTCTCATGCTTATGGTGGGAAAAGAAGTAAACGAACTGAGGCCATGTATGCAGATGGAGGCATTTCATACATTTACCTCTGCTATGGCATTCATTCACTATTCAATGTGGTAACTAATCACAAAAACATTCCTCATGCTGTATTGATTAGGGCTATTAAGCCCATTGAGGGTCTTACGGAAATGCTTCTCAGAAGAAAAAAAAACAAACTAAAAAATGACACGTGTATAGGTCCGGGTAAGGTTTCTCAAGCTTTGGGCCTGACTGTTTCATTAAATAGCCTGAGTCTCCAGAGCGATATTGTATGGATAGAAGATCACAACATTAGCTTTAATGAGAACCAAATCAAAACTGGCACTCGAATTGGGATTGATTATGCCGGAGAAGATGCTTCCCTTCCTTATCGATTTTGGGCTTGGTGATTATACCAATCATAAAACGAAATATTAAAATCGGCATTATTCCGTTGAATAAGTTGGCGTAGGAATTTTATCCAACTCTTTTTTCAAGCTATCCTTAACAATATTGAATTCAATGAGATTGGAATCGGCAACTGATTCAACTGGTGGAAGTTTTAATGTTAGTGGATTGATAGCCGAGCCATTTTTCCATATTCGATAATCGAGATGAGGACCCGTTGAAAGTCCTGTAGACCCAACATAACCAATCACATCTCCTTGCTTAACCTTGGCTCCTTTTCTAATTCCCTTTCCATAACGAGAAAGGTGCAAATAGCCTGTTGTGTAAGTTCCATTATGTTGAATTTTCACCATGTTACCAGCACCTCCTGAATAGGCTGCAAAAATAACCACTCCATCTCCTACACTAACAATGGGAGTTCCTGAGGCAGCAGAGTAATCAACTCCATGATGAGGACGATATCTTTTTAAGATTGGATGCATACGACTATTTGAAAAGCCTGAACTTATTCGTGAATATTTCAATGGTGCACGAAGTAACATTTTCCTCAGGTTTTTTCCCTGATCATCATAGTAATCATCTCTTTCGCCCTGAATAAAATAAAATGCATAATAATCTTCCTGTGCATATTCAAACCAGGCGGAAATAATTTTCCCTATTCCAACAAACTCTCCTTCCACTTGAGTTTGCTCGTATACAAGCTTGTATTTATCTCCCTTATTAATCGCAAAAAAATTGATATCCCACTCATAGATCTCAGACATTGCTTGAATTAATAAGGGGGAATAGCCATTTTTAGCCATGTCGGCCCATAATGAGCTCGTAATGACACCAGATGCAGTTGAAATCAGGGTGTCAACGGCACGCTGATCTTCATATATTTTAATTGGATGAGATAATTTGAAAACTACATAATCAATAGCATTCTTCTCATAAATAAAATATTGAGCAGACTCTAAACTATCTTTTGATAATAAAATAATATAGTTTTTACCCGATTGTATTTTTCGCAAGGGCATTATGTTTTTTGCACTATCGGCCAGTTCTGAAATAAATGCTTGTGATATTCCGTATGGCGAAAGCATACTAGAGAATATTTGATTAGGCTCAATGGTGCCATGAAGAAAGTCAAATGAATCGATGTTAAATCCATAAGCCATATTTGGTTTGACAACAATAACACTGTCTGATTCTTCTACTGTTATTATTTCCTGAGATTGTTTGTTGGGGATTAATAAAATAATTAGTACGACTAGGACTATTGCAGCAATAATTATGGGAATAAATACTTTGGGCTTATTTATATTCATCTGACAAAATTGGGTTATTAAAGCGGCAAAAATAATAAAATGTAATCGCCTGCATTAATAACCCAATAAATATTTATCTATTGTATGAATTAGTAAGATAAAGTAAAACGGATAGGCATCATGATTGATACATCCACATTGCGATCTCTCTGCTTACCTGGAATCCAGTTAGGCATGGCTTCAACAACACGAATAGCTTCTGCATCAATGTTTGGACTGACACCTTTTATAACCGTAACATCAGTAATTCTACCATCTTTTTTAACAACAAAATGGAGTGTTACCAGTCCTTGTAAACCGATTTCTTTTTCCAATGCAGGGTAAACAATGTTTTTGCCTAAAAATTTGGACAGAGCTTTTTCATCACCAGGAAATTTCGGTCTGTTCTCTAGAGGAATAAAATGAGATTCAACAATTCCAGGATCTGGTTCTGGATCCTCGATAATTGGAATAATGGAGAAAGAGTCATCTAAATTCAGATCAACTATAAATAAATCGATTTTTAAAGGATCTATTACGGGCTCAACATCCACTATTTCAAGTTTAGCCATTTTAGGTTTTGGCTTTTCATCAATTATTCGGATAAAAGAATCAATAGGTTCATCAACAAAGGTTTCGAGAGGATCTATTATCTCAAATACTTCTCGTTGCGTTGTCCATTTAAAAGCAAACACTACACTTAAGATAGAAATAACCAGGCCTATTCTGAAAAAGAGACCTCTAAAACGTTCAACATCTGCATTTTTTGATTTTTTAGTTTTCATGATTTTGACTTTTTATCAAACCCCTCTGGTATCTGATGCATTACAATCTTTTTTCCATAAAGATATTGCACCTCATACTGATAAAAACAACAAATGTGCTGAAAGCTGAAGCAAGAAAGAACGAATGAGTAAATAGGTTATACGAACTTGTAACTGTAAAAGAGAATTGTATATAAACAAAAAAACCCATGAAAAATTCATGGGTTTGAAATATTTCTAAATAATGATTAATTCAAGGTAAAACGGATGGGTAAGTTAACATAAACCCTGACAGGCTTGCCTCTTTGCTTACCGGCAACCCATCTGGGCATATCTTTTACAACGCGGATTGCTTCTTCATTTATATTGGGAGTAAGACCTTTCAAGATCTTAACATTATTAATGCTACCATCTTTTTCAACAACAAAGTTTACGACAACTGGTCCTTGTATACCATTATCTCTTTCAATATCTGGATAACGAATAGATTCGCGCAAATATTGATTTCTTGCTTTATCACCGCCCGGAAATGAGGGAGGATCTTCTGACATATAAAATATTTGCTCTTCGACTACCTCTTCCTTTGTTTCTTCGATAGGAGCAAGCTCAATAGCTTCATCCTCCTTAATCTCGACATCTTTAATCTCAGGATTATTTTCTTCAATTTCCACATCATCTTCTACAATTTCCAATTCTGGTGGAGGAGGTGGTGGTGGTGGTTTTTTCTCTTGTTTGGTGATATCAATTATTTCTTCCTCTTCATCAATAATCAAGTTACTGTCCAAATCAATGGATTGTCTATCATACACTTTCCATTGAAATGCGAGGATCACAATTATCAAGGCTGCACTAAGACCCATCCTGAAATACAATCCGGATTTCTTATCGACATCTACCTTTTCTTCTTTCTTGCTTTTCATAATTTATCTTAAAAAATTAATTTTTTTAGCCAAGCTAACATACAGCAAAATTCCTGCAGAAACACCTAGTATATTGGCAATTATGTCTAAAAAACTAGCATTTCTGTTAATCAAATTAGTGGACTGTAATAACTCCAACAAAACACTGTACAAAATTACACTTAATACAACAAATAGCAATGTTTTGCCATTCTTAACTAAAGATGCGCTTGTCCATCTTTTTCCATAAAATAAAAGGAAACTACACACGGCATATAGTCCGAAGTGCACAATTTTGTCCAGTGGTATAGGAAAATCAAACCATATTGTCTCAATTCCTGATGATGGAACTAAAGACAGTATCGTAATAATCAGAATCCAAACAACTGAGGGTATGAATCTTTTATTTATCGGAAATATCAAACTTAATCTTCCAACATTTGTGCATACTCCTGAGCAGTCATCAAATCGTTGAGTTCAGCAGCATCCGCTACAGTAACTTCGACCATCCAACCATCACCATAAGGATCGCTATTAACCAATTCGGGTGTATCATCAAGCATCTCATTTCGCTTTACAACCTGACCAGAAATAGGCATAAACATATCGGATACTGTTTTTACAGCTTCAATAGTTCCAAAAACCTCTTCTTTGGCTAAATCCTCGCCTTCTGTTTCAATTTCGATATAAACAATGTCGCCTAATTCTTTTTGTGCAAAATCAGTAATTCCTATTACTGCTTTCCCACTTTCCTCACGAATCCACTCGTGATCTTTCGTGTACTTTAAATCTTCTGGAATATTCATCATGTAATTTTTTGTGCGAATATAGAAATTTTTACAATACGATATCTATTATTGTCCAAGAGTATATCTAATACTAAATCCGCCATTGGTAAATGCAGTTGGATAACTTGTCGAAATAGCTGGTTTTGTGACGTTTCTGTTAAAGAAAAATCGGATAGTTAAATTATCGTCAATCACATAATCGAGTACTGGTTTAATCGTTAAAACACTATTTCCTCCAATCGATTCTGTTTGCTCCTGATCCAGTCGTGAAATAGTTGATCGACTATTTTTATAGGTAAAATCAAGACGGAAATTTAGGTCATGTTCCAGAATCACTCTTTTGCCATTATGTTTAATAAACGATGGCAATTCAACTTCTTTTGCTCTGTAACCAATACCAATTGTTAAGTCACGATCCGATATTTCTGTTGTTGTGAAGTTTGAAAAACTAAAGCCAATATTACGGGAGGTTCTATACTCCACCCGAGAGGTCCAATTATTAATCCAGTTAATATCCAAACCAATCAATGGACTTAGCTGCTCATTGATATTGATTTGTTGAATCCGAAGTTCAGGAACAAGGTTTTTATATAAAACAGGAACTTCATCTTCTTTGAAATCTAAACTACTTACAAAACTTCCTACACTGTAGGTTGAACGATAAGCATGATTGATGTTGATATTTTTTGCAAACTTTTTAAACGCTTCTATTTTACTTAAACCATTATAAGTTATTCGCCAGTTTGGTGCTGGAATAGCAGGAAATGCACTCAATGTGTAGGTCAATGCATTTTTGCCAGCATAAGCAGCAAGGAAAGCCGGTATAATTACATCCTGAGCAGTTCCTGTACGACCTGCTGGATAATTATTCGTATCGATGGCAACAGTAGAATTATCTACTATTCTGTGAGCAACCACATTACGATTATTTTCGAATGAAGTATAGGCAGATGAAACATTTTCGGTGTATTTACTAAGCGATGTTCCTAAACTCCAAAACGACATACTGAAATTACCTCCGTTGACCTTACTTTGGTCTTCAAAAGATTCTGAATCTGGATCATATTTAAACACAGACTGCATATTATTTGATAACCTTCTGGTAAAAGTAACGTTAATTTTAAAATCGCGAACGGGTTCTATATTGGCTTGAATTGACAGGTTTTCAGTTTTGGTGGCCATAAACAACGTACTTGCAGTTGTATCCATTGATAACCATCCATTTTGTGCAGCTTTAAACCTGAAATCATCTTCCTGAATTCCAGCTAAAAAGGCTAATCCGGGTGCATTTAAATTCCAATCATTTCCAATATATTGCGGATTAGGTTCAAAACCAGGCAAAGTAGTTCCTTCATTTAAGGTGTAGTTTGCTGTTACATTACGCAAACTCATCAAGGTTCGTAATACCGTCTCTGACATTTTGATAAATCCCTCATTCACAGGAACATCTTCTGCAGTCATTTTATCACCATCATCATTCAATAAATCCTCACCGTTTTCCTTGGCATTTTTCTGAAGATCCTTGAGCTTATTCTTTTTAATTTCTGCAATATTACTTCGATTGGAATTGATGTTTTTCAGAAACTTAATTTTCCCATAAAATGAAACAAAATTCAGCTGACCTTGAAGTTGAATGGTTTGAGAGTTTTGAATCATATTTCCTAACTCCGGTGCAGAAGGAGGTGCTTCTTGCCAATTATAACTCCCTGTATACGAACTTCTGATAGAGGTCCAGTTCAGGATAGGAATTTTACGCAAAGGAACATCGTAGGACAAAGATATTTTTTGGTTGAAATTCTTCATTCTACCCAGTGTCTTCAAATTCATAAGTAGGGTATCCCTGCTTTCGTCAGTTCTTGGGCCATCCGGTTCATCAACAACAGCATCAGCACTTGCATTGTAAGAAAACCTAAGTGCTCGCGCTAAATTATGCTTATAGTCATAGGTTCTGTTCATGACAAAATTCTTCTGATAGATGGGCTTGAGAATAGTTTGAACATTCTCAGTACTTCTATAAAGAACCTCACCAAATCGCCTATCCATTTGCGCCTTAAACATAAATGATTGTGGCAATAATCCTAGATTAAAATCGGTAATTAACTTGAGGTGTTTTGATTTAGAAAGTTTTTTAAATGGAGTAATATTTTTCTCTTTGAAATTATAATTATAGTTTAAAATAAACTGGTGATTTTCTAGATAATCATATTCTGTATTGATATCTCGTTTGAAAATATCATTATAAGCATAGGTGAGCAGGAAGTTTTCAATATCATAAATACGTGATTTCTTTGCCCCACCCTGACGAAGTTTTTGAACATTCATAAAGTTCAAACTGGTTCGGGTAATATAGGTTTCAGTGGCATTTAAAATAGAGTCTGTTTCTTGCCTTGTTTTGGCTAAATCAAGCCGTGTTTGGAGTAAAATATCAGGGCTTAATGGATTGTATTGTGGCTTACTCCTCGATTGTGAATAATTGTAGAACATCGGTATCTTGACATTCGCTTTTTGAGGGAAAAACTTACCTAATTCCAAATAGGATTGTATATCAAAAGCACGTATATCTTCTTTGCTTCTATCCTGAAGTTTTTGTTCAAGACCTCCAAATCCAACGGTCGTAATATTTCCGGAAAGGTTCACTTTTCCAAAATCAGCCAATTTGGTTGTAATTTTACCAACAGCTGCCCAGCCTCCTGTTTCATCGAAATCTGATACACGTAGTTCATTAATCCAGATAACACCACAATGTGCTTCTCCCAAGTCATTGTCGTTATAAGGATCATCTTTGCTTGGATTCCTGACACCAATCATTACCACTTTTACATTACTCAAATCTGGATTTCCAACTACCGTTATTTTTCCTTTATTTTCTATATCCCATCTGGTGAATGCATCGGCTAATGAAGCTCCCGGAGTTGTTTCCCTCATTTGTTTCACGGAAAAGAACTCTTCAAAAGCCAAATCTATTTCGTTGTTTGTTTTCCAAATATCGTCCGCTTCTCGTGCTGTTAATTCTGATGGATCAAGAGGGATTTCGTATTCATAAAAGTTGTTGTTGAAATCTGTACCCAAACGTATAAAGAGACTTAAATCTCCTGCCTCCAAAGTCTGTCCAGTCTTGCCCTCGGCATGCACAAACATTTTTAGTCGTTTGTATGTTCTGACGTCAAATGAAGTTGTTTTATAGGCAGCTTTAGCATCACCATCTTCCAAACAGGTTGAAAAGGATAAGGATTGTTCATTCTGCTCTAACAACTCATAGGTCGAAACATCAACTTCTCTATCGATACCCGGAGGAAGTACGTAAGGAATAGGATCACGTTTTCCGTTTGCTTCAATATTAACGGTGGAAATGTTGAATGTAGATGTATCTTGCTCATCACCTCCAATATATTCTCCAGGAGTACTGAGGTCGTAAAGATATCTTCTCCAGTCTCCTCTTACTAATTGCAATCGTCCAAAGCGACAAACAATATCTTTTTCAAAATCGGTAAATGCTAATCGGATAAATCGAATGGATTTAAAATCCCGAATTTGGCCTATCCTATTATCATATGATCGTACCGGAATTTTAATTTGATACCAGATTACATTGTCGTTGCTACCGTTTACAAGTTTGACATTTCGCACTTGTTTGTCAACAATATGATTTTCTCCTACCTGCATATTTTCTCGGATATCAATAACATACTGATAATATGCTTCTACTTCATTCAGCGTAAAGTCAAAATTAATATCTTCAACATCAGGGCTCAAGGATCCTGAAGTTGAGAAAACTTGATTGGGATCTGTAACAGGAGAATTTCCCTCCGTATTTTTATAATTATAATAACGTGCAATGATATCCGCTTCAATACGGTCCAGCGAATCGTTACGATAAAATAAGTAATTGTCATTTGCAGGGTCACTATATATTTTATCTCTGGCGGCCACTGTCATGGTTGATGGCAAATTATCGAGGACATCTTTAAACTTCACTCTTTCTTCTTCGTCATTTAAACCATCGAAACCTAAATCCTGAAAAGCTCTTGAATCACGATCATTATCAAATGCATAATTAATAGGTGTGGTTAATGGAACCTTACCCCAAACAGTATTATTCGTTTTCGTTAGATCACCATCTTTTGGAAGACCATTCTCGAACATTTTTTGGCCGTCTTTTAAAATATCTTCAGAAATATCACCTAAATGTATAATCAACTTACCATCATCTGGCTGAAAGTCTTCATCAGCATAAGGATCCATCAGCCAAAATTCCAAATATTCAATATTTGCTGCTTCAAAGTCATTGGTTTGTAATGCACGCATTATACCTCCCCAGTTACCGGCAGGATTCATGAGCGATCCATTGTCATTGAAATGTGCAACATCATAATTGTACGGGCCTCTGGTGGTAGGTGAGTAATACAAGTCAAAAGTGCTTAGTTTACCTGGAATTCCTTGAGGAAGTTGTTTGTTTGGAAAAACTTCAAGTTCAGAAACTTCTCTCATCCTATGCTTTGATAGCATATCTAAATCGGCTGCTATATGCTTAGGTGTATAGGTATTGTTCCGATAAAATAAGTCATCAATGGAATACCATGATATTTTTGCACGATTGAAACCATACTGTAAATCGTTCGTGAAATTACCATTGGGGAACAAACTATTTTGCCCCTGCGGTGTAGAAGCCAACACCCAATTATTACCCATTCTTAAATCGAATGGCACTTCGCTGCCTTCAAAGTCATCAATATAGGATGTACCTGTTGGGCCTATAATTTTAGGATGACCTGGGATCAAATGAGCAAATTCACCAGTAATTAATATCTCTGACTTTTCCTTGGTTTCTATAAATGGAATTTTGTCTATTAATTTGGTAATGAAACGAGAATCTGTACGATAAGTCCCATCAAATCCATAAATAACATTATTCAGTGGCTCATCTCCGATATTAACCTTTTGCGTGAGTGGTTTTTCCTTTAAGTATAAAAGAGTTCCTCCAAGGATAAAATCTTCATCAAATCTATAATCAAGACGTGTGCCCAATAAGGTTTTTTGTTGAATGGAAAACAAGGTATTACTTTCAGCTGTAATTTTAATTGGCTGACCCGAATTCAATACACTTTGGTTGGTAATTTTTACCCGACCCAATGTATAATCGACCTGATAATCCACATTCTCACGAAGTTGTACTCCTCCTGCTGAAACCTGAACGGAGCCTTCTGGAATATTAATGGCATTCAAGGAAATTTCTGAGCCTGATGTTCCCAAATAAGAACCGCGAATATAAAATTTATCATATTGCTTAAGCTGTTCTGCCTGAACAGGTGTTGAGTCATACAAAGCATCAAAAGCATAGAAATTAGCTAAAGTACTGTCTTTAAACTGTTTTCGCAATGCATTTCCAAAAGGCTCAAGATTAGGAAAAATGATTTTTCCAGATCCCTGATAAATGGTGTATCCGTTTACAAAATCAAATATTCCATCCGATTCTTCCTCGAGTTGTTGATTCAATCTATCAAGTCCTAATACTTGAGTTAAAAAACGACCATCTAGTTTTGGTTCTTTATCTTCAGGTATATAATTCAGATTTGCCCCTGATTTGTCATCTTCATAAATTAAATCCAGTTTAAAATCATTGGCCTGAATTTGTGATGAACCCAAATAGTAAATATTCTTCATCATCAAATCCCACATCGGAATATCTGTTCTTGCTGATGTACTTTTTAAAAGCTTCAGAAACAACACATTTGGCTTATTTGGATCCGGTGGAATATCCTGAGCAAATTCACCAACCTGATAACGAACTCCATTAAAGGTATATTCATAGGAAACAGCCAAAGCAGTATTTGGATCAAGCCACTGGTTTATAGAAATGAATCCTAGCTTTTCATTAATCGTATATTCATTAGGCGACAACATTCTGGCATTGTCGATTTTAAAATAATCCTGACCATTGAAGAAATTTGTAGGTGCCTGATTTAATTCTGCCAATTTCTGACTGGCTTCGGAATTTGATCTAAATGGTGATAATGGATTTTCAGCATCAAGCTGATCATATAATGTATTTGCATTATTATCAGGATAGTCACCTTTTTTAACAACAAAATTTCCTTTATTTGGATTTTCATTATCATTATTCCAAGGAGCCGGTTCTCCCAAATCCATGAAACCAATCACATTTCTGGTATTTCTGGTATCGCCTGATTTATTAACTATCCAAACCTCCATACGGGTAACCTGAACCGGAGAGTTCATAATTGGTGGTCGGATGTAGGCCTGCTCATAGACAAAATCTCTAAAATAATGATTCAGGAAAAAGTGACGGTTATCTTCATAGTCCAATGAAGAAATACTATAGGTTGTTTTTTGTGCACCATTTTCCAATACAATTTCTTTTTTCTCACTCTTTTGCTGAGAAAAAACAGTGGTCATGGTCATTTTACCAAACTGAAACTTTCCTTTTACCCCAAACAAACTTTGGCTTCCGGTTATCAAGGATCCTTGCACAGGTAAGGACACATTACCGGCTTCCAGTAATTTTACGATCTCATCCTCTTTTCCTTCATAACGAAGCTTAATTTCATTATCAAAATCAAAATTACTTTCTGTGTCGTATCCAATTCCCAGTCCAATTTTGTCACCAATATTTCCCCTTACACTTAATTTGATTTTCTGATCGAACTTAAATTGAGTGGTTCTTTGCTGTTTTATTGACCATGCTGGATTTTCAACTTTATTTACATCCAGCGAAAAAATGAGTTCAGCCGAACCTTGTGGCTTAATTTCAATGCCACCATCACCAATAAAATCTTGCATAGCCTCTGGAGCTTTGAAGCTAAGTTTTGGAGAAAAACTTTTTTCACCTTGTAAGAAGTTTTGAGACTTTGCCCTTTCTTTGAAATAATTGCGTTGAAATTGCTTGTTACTTTCATCCAAATACTCTCGTATAGAATAATGAGTAGGTTCGCCAATTTGTAGACCATTGATTGAATTCCTATAGGTATAATTTGAAAGTGAAGAATCCAGACTCAAGGTAGATTTAAAAATATTAGGTGTATTTAAATCGAGGGAGTGACTTCTTTTTGCAATAAAAGGATTTAGCTCCTGAAATTCTATCGGATAATGTAAGGAATCCTTTTCTGCAATTGTATCGTTAGAAGCATTTCTGGAATACTTCAGAAAATTCATCGGACTATCGGCTAAAGGACTTGCAAATCCATAATAAATTATTACGAATGTGCTCATCGCAGCAAAAAATATAGTTAAATGTCGTATGATTTTCTTTTCCATTAAAATATAATCTGACCCGCGCTTTATAAACTTTTTAGTGCAAGTTTAATTAATTCTTCTACACTTATTTCTTCCGGATTTTCCCTCACAATTTTTACAATTACTTTCTCTGCATCATTTTTCTTAAATCCAAGCATATGTAAAGCCGAAATAGCCTCTTCAACTGATTGGTTGCGACCTCCTATTGCTGGAATAAGCGTATCCCCTTTTTTACCTAAACTATCTTGTAATTCTACTATCATACGTTGAGCAGTTTTTGGACCGACACCTTTTATTGACTTTAACAACGATACATTGGCATTAATTATTGCATTAATTATCTCGGAAGTTTTAAAAGATGATAAAATTAAAATTGCAGTGTTTGTTCCAATACCTGAAACGGATATTAAACTCCTGAATAGGGAGCGTTCATCTTCAATTAAAAAACCATATAATGTATGCGAATCCTCCTTAATTGATTGGTGGAGCAATAATTTAGTTTGCTTTGCATTATTAATGGACTCAAAAGTGTTTAATGAAATATTAATTCGATATGCTAAACCATTAATATCAATGACAACAAAAGTTGGTTGTTTATATACTACATTTCCAGATATATATTCAAACATGCCCATTTATCAATTCGTTTTATTAGCAAATACTAATCCTCATTATACTGTGCATCAATAACGGCTATCGTAACCATATTAACTATTTCCTGAACAGAACTACCCATTTGTAAAATATGTACAGATTTCCTCAAGCCATTCAAAACAGGCCCAATAGCCTCATTATGACTCATTTCCTGTACTAATTTGTAGGCAATATTACCTGCTGACAAATACGGAAATATCAATACATTAACATCCTGGTCAATCAATTTTGAAAAAGGGAAAAACTCTTTCATTAATTCATTATTCATGGCAAAGTTAGCTTGCATTTCGCCATCTACTATTAAATCAGGATAATCATTGTGAAGTTTTTTTACAGCTTCTCTTACCATTTCAGGAACGCGACCTTTTGTTGAACCAAAATTAGAGTACGATAGCAACGCAATTTTAGGGATTACATTGTACAATCCAACCTTTTCCGCTGTCTGCAAAGTGATTTCAACTAAACTATCCACATCAGGGTTCATGTTAATGGTTGTGTCAGCAAAAAAGACTGGTCCTTTGTCGGTCACCATAATATACATACCGGAAACAATCTTTGATCCTTTTTTCTTTCCAATAATTTCTAAAGCAGGACGAATAGTTTCAGGATATGGAGTTGTTAATCCAGAAATCATGGCATCAGCATAACCTCTTTCTACCATCATAGGACCAAAATAATTTCTATGCCTCATCCTGTCTTTTGTTGTTTGGTAGTTTTCTCCTCTGCGTTTTCTTTTCTCACTATAATGAGCTGCAAACTCCTTACGTCTTTCACTTTCTTCAGGACTTCGTGGATCGATAATCTCTATGTCTCCATTAATTTCAAGACTATATTCCTTTATTAATGCTTTTATTCTATCAATATCACCAAGCAGAATTGGTGTGGCAATTCCATCGTTATAAACTATTTCAGCTGCTTTTAGTATCTTATACTTATCGGCTTCTGCAAAAACAACACGCCTAGGGTTGTTTCGAGCTCTGGACTTCATATTCCTAATAAAAGCACTCTTTTTGCCTAGTCTTCGAGATAATTGCTCTTGATAAGTTTCCCAATTTTCGATTGGTTTTTTTGCAACACCACTTTCCATTGCAGCTTTTGCAACGGCCATTGAAATATGAGTAATTAATCGTGGATCAAATGGTTTTGGGATAATATACTCTCTACCAAAAGTTAAGTTTTTCACATTATAGGCAATATTAACTTCCTCAGGTACTGGTTGCCGAGCCAAGTCTGCTAAGGCATATGCAGCTGCAAGTTTCATTTCTTCGTTAATACAAGTTGCCATCACATCCATTGCACCTCTAAAAATAAATGGAAAGCCAAGTACATTATTCACCTGATTGGGATAATCAGAACGACCTGTTGCCATTATTAATGATTTCCGAGCTTCAATAGCATCTTCATAGGAAATTTCAGGATTTGGATTTGCCATTGCAAAAATAATGGGATCAAATGCCATTGATTTGACCATGTCCTTAGATAATATATTGCCTTTAGATAAGCCAATAAAAACATCAGCATCTTTTACTGCCTCTTCAAGAGTCTGAAGATCTGTTTCTACTGCAAATTCCTTTTTGTATTTGTTCAGATCATTTCTTTTTTTACTGATTACGCCCTTGCTGTCCAACATAATTACGTTCTCTTGCTTAGCACCAAGGGAAACATATAATCGTGAACATGAAATAGCAGCAGCGCCTGCACCATTCACAATTATTTTTAAGTCACTCATTTTTTTGCCGACAATTTCTGCAGCATTTATCAAAGCCGCTCCTGAAATAATGGCTGTTCCATGCTGATCATCATGCATAACAGGAATATCCAATTCCTTTTTGAGCCTTTCCTCAATTTCGAAGCATTCTGGTGCTTTAATATCTTCCAAATTAATACCTCCAAAAGTTGGTGAAATCAATTTGCATGTTTCTACAAACTTGTCGATATCAGTTGTATCTACTTCAATATCAAAAACATCAATATCTGAAAATATTTTAAAAAGCAGGCCTTTCCCTTCCATTACAGGCTTTGATGCCAAAGGACCAATATCTCCCAAGCCTAATACAGCTGTACCATCTGAAATAACAGCAACCAAATTTCCTTTTGCTGTATATTTGTATACATCTTCCTTATTTCGATGAATTTCCATACATGGATCCGCAACACCAGGTGAATATGCCAGAGATAAATCTTTCTGACAGCAGTGAGACTTTGTTGGAACAACTTCTATTTTGCCGGGTCGTCCTAATGCATGGTAATCCAATGCTTCCTGAGTTGTGAATTGCTTTGCCATAATTAATATTTTAATCTTTAGTTGTGTTTTGCTTGTTTTGCTGATTGTTAGAAGGCTAGCTATTAAACTTTAAGTTCTTTCTAACAATTAGCAAAAATAAAAAAAGGGCTTCTCATAACATAATGAAAAACCCTTTATTTATTAAGTAAATTATTCGCCTAGAATAGTTTCATATCGTCAAGAATTTTTTGAACATTTTTAACTGCTTTTGCAGAATGCTTAACTAATTCCATTTCCTTTTTAGTCAGTTGCAATTCAATGATTTCTTCAACTCCATTTTTACCCAATACTGCAGGAACACCAAAATAAATATCTTGTAATCCATATTCACCTTGAAGCCAGCAACTAATTGGAAGAATTCTTCTCTGGTTTCTTAAAATTGTCTCAACCATTAAGGCTGCAGCTGCTCCCGGTGCATACCATGCTGAAGTACCAATTAAGTTTACAATTTCAGCTCCACCGTTAATAGTTCTGTCAACAATTGCATTAATTTGCCCATCCGACATTAATTCTGTAATTGGAATTCCACCAACTGTAGTATATCTTGGTAGAGGCACCATTGTATCGCCATGACCACCTAATAATACTGAATTAATCTCTTTTGGTGACACATTCAATTCCAGTGCAATGAAAGATTTAAGTCTTGCGGCATCAAGAACTCCAGCCATTCCAAAAATTCGTTTTGCAGGAATTTTTGCTGTCAAGTAGGATGTGTAAGTCATTACATCCAATGGGTTTGAAACTACAATTATTTTTGCTCTTGGAGAATAACGAATAACTTGTTCGGTAACTTCTTTTACAATTTTTGCATTAATTGAAACCAAATCATCGCGACTCATACCTGGTGAACGAGGAACACCTGATGTGATAACCACAACTTCTGAGTCATATGTTTTAGAATAGTCTCCTGTATGTCCAGAGGTCTTCGTATCATAAAGTAAAATAGGAGAGGTTTCCCACATGTCAAGAGCCTTGCCTTCGGCAAGTCCTTTTTTGATGTCAATCAGCAGTATTTCGTCTGCTATTTCATAATTAGCAAGTACTTTTGCACAAGTAGCACCTACATTACCAGCTCCAACAATTGTTACTTTCATTTTTTTCCTTTATTGATTTTGTACAGTATTTATATAGCAAAATTATGCAAATATTTACTTTTGTCAATGTGAAATGTTGAATAACAAAGCATATTCCTATTTTTCTGATACTTGAGCCGATTCAATACATGTCCTAATGCTTAATCATACAAGTTTAGCTAATTTTGCAAAAAATGGAATTACGATGAAAAAAGCACTGATTACAGGAGTTACGGGACAAGACGGAGCCTATTTAGCAGAGTTCCTTTTGGAAAAAGGATATGAAGTACATGGTATCAAAAGAAGATCTTCATTGTTTAACACCAACAGAATTGATCACATCTACAAAGATTTACATGAAGCTGATGTAAATTTCAGATTGTATTATGGCGATATGACCGATTCCAGTAACCTGATTGGGATTGTACAAAAAGTCCAGCCTGATGAGATTTATAACCTGGCAGCTCAATCACATGTGCAGGTTAGTTTTGAAACTCCTGAATATACTGCTAATGCTGATGCACTAGGCACACTTCGTATTTTGGAAGCAGTGCGCATGTTAGGGCTGGAAAAGAAAACCAAAGTTTATCAAGCATCCACATCAGAGCTTTATGGCAAAGTGCAAGAAACTCCTCAGAGCGAAACCACTCCTTTTTATCCAAGATCACCCTATGCTGCTGCAAAGCTTTATGCTTACTGGATTATTGTTAATTATCGTGAAGCATATAATATGTTTGCCTGCAATGGAATTCTGTTTAATCATGAATCTCCACTCAGAGGAGAAACCTTTGTAACCCGGAAAATAACAAGAGCTGCTTCGCGAATTGTATTAGGACTTCAAAATAAATTTTATTTAGGTAATATTAATGCAAAACGTGATTGGGGACACGCCAAAGACTATATTGAAGCCATGTGGCTGATGTTGCAACAAGATGAACCTGAAGATTTTGTAATTGCGACTGGAAAAACCACTACTGTTCGTGATTTCGTCACATTATCTTTTCAAAAGTTAGGAGTTAATTTACGATATGAAGGAGTGGGCGTAAATGAAAAAGGAATTGTAGATAGTATTGATGAAGATCTATTAAGGAAGCTTGAGATTGAAAATAATAGTCTTAATAAAGGAGATATTGTACTTGAAGTTGATCCAGTATATTTCCGTCCAACTGAAGTTGAATTATTATTAGGAGACCCGAGCAAGGCAAAAGCAAAACTTGGTTGGACACCAAAACGGGATTTGAATGAATTAGTGGAGGATATGATTGAATATGATCTGAAAAAGATGAAAAAAGAAAAGTTTCTGATGGATTCAGGTTTCAAAACAAAGAATGAGTTGAAGTAATGGATAAACAAGCCAAAATATATATTGCCGGTCACCTAGGAATGGTGGGTTCTGGCATCCATAGAAATTTAACCGCACAGGGATATAACAATTTTGTTTTTAGAAGCATTGATGAATTAGACCTGACTAATCAAAAAGCAGTTGCAGATTTCTTTGCATTAGAAAAACCGGAATATGTAATCCTTGCAGCCGCAAAAGTAGGTGGCATTTTGGCCAATAGCACTTACCGTGCTCAGTTTATATATGAAAACCTGATGATACAAAACAACATCATTCATCAGAGTTATATAAATGGTGTGAAGAAACTATTATTTTTAGGAAGCAGTTGCATTTATCCAAAGTTTGCTCCTCAGCCCATGAAAGAAGAGCATTTATTAACCGGAACTTTAGAAGAAACCAATGAACCTTATGCCATTGCAAAAATTGCTGGTATAAAAATGTGTGAAGCCTATCGAGATCAATATGGATGCAATTTCATTTCTGTAATGCCTACCAATTTGTATGGCCCAAACGATAATTTTGATCTAAAGAATTCTCATGTATTACCTGCCTTAATACGCAAGTTTCATGAAGCCAAAATAAACAACTCTCCCTTTGTAGAGATTTGGGGGACTGGTTCACCAAAACGAGAGTTTTTGCATGTAAACGATATGGCAGCAGCTTGTGTTTACCTGATGCAGAATTACAATGAAAAGGGTTTTGTGAATATTGGTTGTGGTGAAGATATTTCCATTAAAGACCTAGCCTTATTAGTAAAAAAGATTGTTGGTTTTGAAGGAGAATTACAATTTGATTCCAGTAAACCTGATGGAACTCCCAGAAAACTTTTAGATGTTTCAAGACTGAATGCAACGGGCTGGAAACCTACTATTAGTTTGGAAGATGGAATTAGAAGTGTTTACGAAAAAGTGTTTTTGAAGAAATAATGAATGGCAGGGGGTTTAAACCCCTTACTTATATGATTTGGTTGTTTGGTTAAATCTGACAAATTCCAAAAGTTGTCAAATCTTTCCCAATATCCACAGAAAAAATTGAGATTTGTAGTTTAATAGAATGATATGTCTTCAAAACTAACGATTTATAATTCCTACTCCCGAAAAAAAGAAGTTTTCGAACCCATTAACCCTCCTCATGTGGGTATGTATGTGTGTGGTCCAACAGTTTATGGTGATCCTCATTTAGGTCATGCCCGTGCTGCTATTAATTTTGACATTCTATTCCGCTACCTCAAGCATTTGGAATATAAAGTACGATATGTACGTAACATCACCGATGTGGGTCATTTGGAAAATGATGCTGATGAAGGAGAAGATAAAATTGCAAAAAAAGCACGACTGGAGCAATTGGAGCCAATGGAAATAGCGCAATATTACACCAACCGTTATCACGACTCTATTCGGCTTTTGAATTGCCTTCCTCCCTCAATAGAACCAAAAGCATCCGGACATATCATTGAACAAATTGAGATTGTTGAAAAAATCCTTGAAAAAGGATTCGCCTATAAAACAGAAGAAAATATCTATTTCGATTTGGTGAAATATGCAAAAGAGCATGAATATGGGAAGTTGTCAGGTAAAGTAATTGACGACCTGATGAACAATACCCGCGAACTCAAAGGGCAAGGTGATAAGAAAAATCCAGTTGATTTTGCCCTTTGGAAAAAAGGATCGCCAGAACATATTATGAAGTGGACTTCTCCTTGGAATACAGGTTTCCCAGGCTGGCACTTGGAATGTTCAGCGATGGGTGCAAAATATTTAGGACTTCCTTTTGATATTCATGGAGGAGGACTCGATTTAATGTTCCCTCACCACGAATCAGAAATTGCGCAAGCTAATGCTGCATTTGGAGAGAATCCATGCAAATATTGGGTACACAACAATATGATTACCATCAATGGGCAAAAGATGGCTAAATCATTAGGGAATTTTATTACTTTGGAAGAGCTTTTTGCAGGAAATCATGAGTTATTAACCCAGGCATTTAGCCCAACAATTACCCGTTTCTTTATTTTAATGGCACATTACAGAAGTACCATCGATTTTTCCAATGATGCACTTTTGGCTTCAGAGAAAGGATTGGGTCGTTTGATGACAGCTTATTCAAAAATTGACAGTCTTCAGGCGAGTGAGACATCCTCCTTAGATATTAATGCTTGGTCAGAGAGGTGTTATACCATGCTGAATGATGACCTCAATACAGCTCGTTTGATTGCTGAATTATTCGAAGGGGCTAAGTACATTAACCTCCTTTTGGATAAAAAAGAAAGTCTTACCAAAGAAGATTTGGATTTCTTCAAAAAGCAAATGAAGATTTTTGTTGAAGATATTCTTGGATTGCAATTGGAGCAGGAATCTGCTGGAAGTGGAAATACAGAAGGCTTTATTGAACTCCTTTTACAACTCAGAGCAAAAGCACGTGAAAACAAAGACTGGGCAAGCTCAGACCTTATCCGCGATCAACTGAAAGAATTGGGAGTTATTATCAAGGATGGGAAAGAGGGTGCAAGTTGGGAGTGGGCATAAATTCCTATGGCCTCATTCACCAAAAAGTACCGTCATTGCGAATGAAGCTTAGCGGAATGTGGCAATCCCCTCTAAATTAACGTACAATTATATTAACTGCCCTTTCCAATTCAGGAGATTGCTTCGTCCTTCGTCCTCGCAATGACGAAGGGAAAATACCGTCATCCGCTAATAATTAAGGATCAAGACCGTTGCAAAACCAATTATTCTTTAATGTTTAAAATTTTATCCGTTTTTTTTGTGTTTTTTTCTTGATTCCATCCAATTTTTTCTTTTTTTCACAGAATAGGTGGGTGTTTTTATGATATTTCTCATTGTTATTGG
>JABINZ010000282.1 GCA_018698135.1 Bacteroidota bacterium | reverse complement strand
CCATCAAAAACAGCAAGAGAAATCATTTCAACCCCACCTTCTTCTTCAACAATTTTTTCTTCTGCATTGCGATAAAAATCTTTGTATTTAATATCTATTTTTTGATCATTGACTTTCATTTTCATACTAAAATCATTTGATCCCAGAGGTGCAAGAAGTAGTTTCTTTTCTGAATAAAAATCATTCTGACCATCATTTATAAACACCTTCAAATACGTGCTTTCAGAAACAATTGTATTGCTGCTTTTCCCCTCTCGAATATGCATACTCCCTTCATAGCTAATATATCGGGTTATGGCTGCACCAAATAAAATGACAATGAATGATATATGAAACAGAAAAATGGCAAATTTTTCTTTCCGATACATTTTTTCCTTAAAAACACTGCCAATTAAATTTATGGTGAGTAATAAAAGAAGTAGCTCAAACCATTTTGCATTAAAAATAACTGACTTTGCGGCTCGTGTGCCAAAATCATTTTCAATAAAAGTAGCAACAGCAATTGCAATAGCAAAAAGCATAAGCAAAATACCTGATAATGGAAGTGAGAATAATATGGTTTTTAAACGTTTCATCGTAGTAATAATTAGGTAACAAAAATAGAAAAATTAAATGGTAATTACATTTTGTTTAGAATTGGTCTAAATTTTGTTTTGATGTTGGATAAGAAAATATTATTCCAAATAGAAATAATGCAAATCAGTTATAGAAAAATATTGTTTTTAGTATTACCTGTTATATTAATAATTCTTGCACAATCATGTGCATGGAATAGTGAGGAGGTTTTATATCCTGAAAGCAAACCTTGTGACACGTTGGATGTTAAATATTCAACTCATATTGCACCTTTATTGCAATTAAAGTGTAATGCTTGTCATAATAGTGTTAACTCTACCAATGATGTGATTACTGATAATTATCAAGATTTATTAACAGTTGTAAATTCAGGTCAATTTTGGTCATCTGTAAATCATGAGTCTGGTTTTGATCCCATGCCTAAAAATCAAGCCAAAATGGATGATTGCAGGCTTAGCATTATTGGTAAGTGGATAGCTGATGGAAGTCCAAATAATTAAATAATAAATGATGAGTAAATGGTTTAAAATAATACTGATATTATTGGCACTGGGTACGCTTACTGCAGCACTGGTTTTCAAATTTGTCTATAATAAGCCTCATCCTGATTTTGAGGAGGAACAAGCCATTTGTAGTTTGGAGGTTGAAGAAATATATGATTCATATAAAAAAAATCATGTGCTGGCAGATGAAAAGTATCTTGGACAAGTTGTAGAATTAAAAGGTGAAATTTCGACTATTGAAGAAAACGATGGTTTACTGATTGTTTCATTTGTTTTTGAAGAAGGTATGTTTGGAGACGAAGGTGTGAGATGCACTTTTCTCGATAATCAAAAACAAGATGCCAGTCTTCTTAAAGTCGGTGAACAAATTATTTTGAAAGGCTACTGTACTGGATACAACGATACTGATGTAATTCTTGAAAAATGCTCTTTTGTAAAAAATTAATAGAATGATAAAAAATGTAATAATCCTAGCTGCAGTCATTGTGACCAGCTCAACACTGTTTGCTCAACAATATGTGACAAAAAATGGGCATATCAAATTTTTCTCTGAAATGCCATCAGAAAATATTGAAGCAAACAATAAGCAAGTAAATACTGCACTCAACACAGTTTCCGGTGAATTTATTTTTAAAGTTTTAATGAAATCATTTGAGTTTGAAAAACGATTAATGCAGGAACACTTTAATGAGAACTATGTTGAGTCTGATAAATTTCCAAATGCTACTTTTAAAGGGAAAGTTGCTAATTTGGGAGAAATTGATTTTTCAAAAAACGGAACTTA
Organism: Bacteroidota bacterium; assembly: GCA_018698135.1. Classification (NCBI taxonomy): domain Bacteria; kingdom Pseudomonadati; phylum Bacteroidota; species Bacteroidota bacterium. The sequence goes on along the minus strand of JABINZ010000282.1, from coordinate 19,922 downwards.
TCCTGCCCTTATAGAAGGTGATTTGACACTTCATGGAGTTACAAAGAAAGTTTCTGAAAAAGGGGAGTTTATTATTAGCAATGGAAAAATACAGGCCAAGTCGAATTTTAAAATTAGGGTAGCGGATTACGATATTGTTATTCCAAAGATGGTAAGAAAAAATATTGCTGAGCTACTTGATATTACGGTGGATGTAAGTTTGCTGCCTTATAAAAAGTAATTATGAAGAAAGCTCTTATTTTCAATATAGTTGTGCTTATTGGCTTGGTTTCGTTTTCATTGAAAGCGCAGAACTTAGCGGATATTTTTGAAGACGATGTTGAATCAAAAGAATTTATCGAAGCGACTTTTAAAACGACCAGAGTAATTAATGGTCATTCAATTATGAGTCCTCCAAAGAGTGAACTCATTTTCATTATTTCTCACAGATTTGGAGCATTAAATGGCGGTTTATATGAATTGTTTGGGATTGATCAATCATCCATCAGATTTGGTTTCGAATATGGTTTAACTGATCGGTTATCCATTGGAGTTGGAAGAAGTAGCTATCTAAAAAATTATGATGCGTTTATTAAATATGCATTGATAAGACAAAGTAAAGGTGAAAAAAGTTTTCCATTATCATTAAGCTGGTTTTCATCAAGCTCCATTAATTCCCTCAAATGGGAAGATCCTAATCGAGAAAATCTGTTTAGTTCACGTATTAGCTATACACATCAATTACTAATAGCCAGAAAGTTTAGTAATGATTTATCAATACAAATTATGCCTTCGTATGTGCATAAAAACCTAGTAGCAACACAACAAGATCAAAATGATATTTTTGCCATTGGTGCTGGAGGACGATATAAATTGACAAATAGATTGTCAGTCAATGCCGAATATTATTATCTATTGCCAGGTGAAACTGCTGATAATAGTGTGAACTCATTATCGTTGGGTGTAGATATTGAAACTGGCGGACATGTTTTTCAATTGCATTTAACGAATTCTCTTGGCATGTTTGAAGATGCATTTATTACCCAAACCAGTGAAAACTGGCTCAAAGGAGGAATTCATTTTGGATTTAATGTCACCAGAGTTTTTTCACTTTAAATAAGTCGATAAGCAATGGCATGGCCATCCTCAGAAGTAAAGAAAATACTTTTGTTTTCATAGCGAACTGGAGATTCTTGGATGATGTCAATCGTGTAGTTTTCAAGTTTTCTTCCTTTATCTGCAGAAATATTAAATATTGTCTTTCCTCTTGAAGAAAGCCAGATAGTATTATCACGAACAATAGGAGCATAGAGCTCTTCCTCTAATTTGGTTTTAAAAACCCATTGTTTTTCTCCATCATCAATGGAAAGGGCAATTAACTCATTTGCATAAGAGACATAAACCAGATCATTCAGGAAATTGGGCTTGTTCTGAAAGCGAACTTTCGATTTTGTATCCAATTCGAAAATCCATTTTTTCTTCGCAGTTTCTTTGTCTAAAGCAAACACTTTTCCTGCGTTGATGAAAATCAATTTATTTTTGGCAAGCAATACATCTGAAACACCATAAGTATTCAAATCATAATCCCAATTGATTTTGCCATCCAGTGAATTCAATGAATAAGCTTTCATATCATCTGCAAAGTATATATTGTGGTCATCAGTTGCCATTTGAGGGTTGTCAGAAACCTTTAGCTGGGTCTTCCACATATCTAAGCCATTTGCTTTGTCCAATCCAATTACTTCATTTCTGCTATATATACAGAGCATATCTCCTGCAAGAATAGGTGTGCAAACTAATTTGCTGTTAATATTTATAACCCAAATTAATTTCCCATTAAGTGCATTCAAACAATAAACATTTCCTGATTTTGTACAAAAGTATAAGAGATCGTTATCAAAAAGAGGTGGTTGGGCAATGGCTCCCTCAGCTTTGAATTGCCAATTTGCTGTTCCTCTTTTACTGTCCAGAGCGTATAGTACACCTTCTTCACCTCCAACAAAGGCAACACCATTATTCAAAACCACAGCTACTGTTAAGTAATTTTTTCCAAAATAGAATTTCCAATCTTGACCAGGTGTGGATGCTTTGAAAGCTGTTCCTAAAAGAAGGAATGATAAAATACTTGCTAATAATATTGACTTCTTAATCATTGGATCTAATTTCTTTCAAAATTAGTAAAATCTGGCACATTAGGAATATACTGCAATGGCGTTAAATAAGAGTTAGTTATCAGCCTTTATATTTGTGTGAGGATTTTATGTGAAGTCTTGGTTGGAATGTGGTTGAGGCTTCTATCCCATTGACCTTATAAATAACTAAGAGGTATCTTCAGTCTTCGAGTCTTTATTCTTTCTGTTCTAAGTCTTTCGTACAACTACTTGATATAAACTTTCTGTGTGTTTACTGAACCATTGTTAACTACGGCTACGATGAAATAACCGGAAGCAGATACTGTTAAATCAACTTGTCCTTCGCTTGTTGTGTTGGCTACTTCTTCTCCTCTTAAGTTGTAAACTTTAACTTCACCTTTGAAATTCTCAACTTTAACAATATTGTTTACTGTATAAATGTTAACTGAATTTTCTTCTTCATTCATTCCAACTGTACTGTTGTTTGTATTTTCTGTGTTGGTGTTAAAGTTTGTTCCGTTTGATACGCTTGAAGCAGGAACGAAATGAAGAACGAAACGATCTGTCATGTCTGTTACTTCGAAAGTAGATGTGTAAGACATTTCCTGACGAAAATCAACCATGTTACCATTCTTAGTATCTTCTAACATTACGCTTACATCTTCGTTAAAATCTGAAAAACTAACTGTGATTGTATAAGTTCCGCTGATTCCTACTTGTACGTTTAATACTACTGATGTTTCTTCGGTTAAACTTGGAAGTGCATTGATGGCAAATTCCTCTGTTTCGTCAACTAAGGTAAAAATTTGTGGAACGTCATTGTTAAAGCTAAACATTTTATATGCATCTAAATTTACATCGTAACCACTTGTTGCGTTTTCGTGGAATCTTACGATTGCTTCGTCTGTGTAACCATTACCGTTTACGCTTACTCTTAAAACATCCTGTATTGTTTGTGCGTTTAATCCAAATGTTAAAACCATTAAAGAAGCAAAAAGAACGATCACTTTTTCGATTGTCAGTTGGATGCTGGTGTTGGCGGTGCTTATGGTTGCTGTTGTCATGGTTTCTATCAGTAAGTTATACTATTATATATACAAGCCATGTGACAAAATACTAATTCATTGATTATCAGCAACTAACACTTTAGTCAAATAACTCCAATCATCTCATTATCAGAATTTTATCTTATTTTGAGAAAACGTACTAATATTAGATTTTGTTTTCATATACCAAATCATTCATCTTTTCGTTATATTCACAATAAATCTGACATCATGAACAAACCCTATATAATGCTATTATTATTTGGCATACTTAGCTCTCTGCAGGTTTCCACCAGCCAGGCGCAAGAAGTTGACATTAGCACAGAAATTATCGATTATGTAAATTCCGTTCTGGACAAAAAAGTTGATCGTGGAGAATGCTGGGATTTATTATCAAAAAGCTTGGATGCGACTAATGCAGAGTGGTTTCCAACTGAGCAATTTGGACGAAAGGTGAATTATCCCAAAGAAAAACTTCAAGCCGGGGATATGATGCATATGTTAAATGTTAAATATAGCTGGGGAGGCAAAACAAGCAGGCATTATGCCATTGTATATGAAGTGATTGATAAAACACATTTGCGAATTGCCGACCAGAATGTAGGTGGGGTAAGAAAAGTTAAAATAAGAGATTTTGATTTAAGTGAAATTGTCAAAGGAGAGCTAACATTTTACCGTCCTCAAAAGAAGAAATGAAAAACACTTTACCTTTCCATCCTGACCGTATAGAAATATCAAATTACACAAACGAATTTGAAGAACAATTAATAAATCTATCTGATTCTCAATTCGGTGAAGGCTATATCAAACTGGATGATTTAAAAGCTCTCTCTCAGAATTCTTCCATTTCTATATTGGTGGTTGTTGTCGAAAAGCAATTGTTGGCTTTTTCAATTATGGAATTTACGAATTCAGTAGACACAGCATCTAAATTAAGATTAGATCCACTTTGGCTTCGTGATAAATTCCCCACAGTTGATCTTTTTTGCATACGCAAACAAACAGCCGTAAAGCCTAATTATGCGGGCAATGGAATAGCCAGTAAATTACTTAAAAAGGGTCTTGAAATAGGGTTTTCGAAAGCAGATGTCGTTCTTTCAGTAATATGGAATAAACCTGACTCCTACTCCATGGACAAAATTTTACTTAAGAATGGCTTTACACAAGACAAGGAATTCGAAAAATATTGGCATGCAGATAGTTTAGAAAATAACTATTCTTGTATGCAATGCGGAAAGCCACCCTGCTCTTGTTCAGCAAGCCTGTTTTTCCTAAGCAAATAGAACTTTACGATTCATATATTCATGGTATTAACGATTGTTAAGTCATTTACTAATTGCTAAAAAAAATAATCATAAAAAACATCACAAAAGAAGTTCTGGCTATTTTTGTGGCACTTGTTGTATTTCAATATGTCCATGCTGATTCACCTATTAACCTAAGTTCGGGATAAGAAATAAATTACATCAACAAATTTTCATCTTGCATACAAAAACTTAAAAATGGTTGAATATGCAGCAAAAAAAGGGAAAATTGATAATCGGATAGCCAAACAACTCATGTCTTCCAAAACTGAGATCGATATAAAGGCAGCCATTATTAATGCTTTATCCTAGGATTTTAATGGCAAATCCAACCACCTTATATTCATTGATTATTTAGCTGCTAAATACAAGCAAAATGTAAGCGATTTAATATTGTCGGAATTAACAGCTGAGGAACTTTTCTGTCTGGGATACTTACTGGTTATGGACGATTATTTTCAGCCCGAAAATGAGCTGGAATTACTGGAATTAGCTATTCAGAAAAACCAGACAAGCTATACTATTCATATTATTAACGCCCTAACAAAATCGCAGATACTACTCGATCAGTTCGCATGGTGCCAAATATGGGAAACATGTGAGGCGATCAGGCAAAATGAAAGTCTGGAAAAAGACCTTAACAAAGAGGCTGAAGGAATCATTTTCGCGTATATTGACATTTATCAGCAAGAATGCTCTTAAACAATTTATATTTATATCATTATATACCAATAACTTGTACCCATCAACTTCAATCAATTCAATATCATATCTCTATAGAAACGAAAAAAAACTAAATTTGCGAAATCGATTTGAGAAGCAAAAACCTCTAAAAATTCACATATGAACATACATGAATATCAAGGGAAAGGAATTTTAAAAAAATATGGTGTTAGAATACCAGAAGGAATACTTTGCCATACTGCAGATGAAGCAGTTATTGCCGCAAAACGAATAGCAGAAATTACCGAAACAACAGTTTGGGCTGTGAAAGCACAAATTCATGCTGGAGGCCGTGGAAAAGGTGGTGGAGTAAAAATTGCAAAATCGCTTGATGAGGTTAAAAATTATGCTGACAACATCATTGGCATGACACTGGTAACACACCAAACAGGTCCTGAGGGGAAAAAAGTTAATAAAATGCTCATTGAGCAAGGAATTTATTATCCTGGTCCTGAAGAAGTTCAAGAATTTTACATGAGTATTTTACTCAATCGCCAAACAAAAAGAAATACCATAATGTACTCCACCGAAGGTGGGATGGATATTGAAGAAGTTGCTGACAAAACTCCTCACCTAATTCACAAGGAAGAAGTTGACCCAGCAGTGGGAATTCAGGCTTTTCAGGCAAGAAGAGTTGCCTTTAACTTAGGTTTATCTGGTACATCATTTAAAGAAATGGTTGCATTTACCATGGCACTCTACAAAGCGTATGACGCTATCGATGCTTCATTATTTGAAATCAACCCTGTTTTCAAAGCATCTGATGGAAAAATATTTGCTGCAGACGCTAAAGTAAATATCGATGACAATGCTTTGTATCGTCATAAAGATATTGCAGAACTGAGAGATTTAAATGAGGAAGATCCTCACGAAATGAAAGCTTCTGAAAGCAATTTAAATTATGTTAAGCTGGATGGTAATGTTGGCTGCATGGTGAACGGTGCAGGACTGGCTATGGCAACCATGGATATGATCAAACTCTCAGGAGGATCTCCAGCAAACTTTCTTGACGTAGGAGGAACAGCTAGTGCCAAAACAGTTGAAGCAGGCTTCAGAATCATTCTTGAAGATCCGAATGTGAAAGCAATTTTGGTTAACATTTTTGGCGGTATTGTGCGCTGCGATCGGGTTGCTCAAGGTATTGTTGATGCCTATAAGAATATTGAAAACCTCAATGTTCCCATCATTGTCAGACTTCAAGGAACCAATGCAGAAGAAGGTAAAAAATTAATTGATGAAAGCGGATTGAAAGTCTCTTCGGCAATTCATCTGGAAGAAGCAGCCAGTCTGGTTAAAGAGCTAGTTGCCTAAAATATCCTTTTTTACTTTAAATAAAAGGGTTCTTGAATTTGAACAAATATTTTCAATATTTGTCTCGAAATTCCTTGGAAATGGAACGATTTTTACGTACTTTGAGTAATCTTAACGGTTATCTGAATGATATCTAAATTCCATTTTACACACCCTAAAATAAATCTGATATGTTTCTAAAAGTATATTCTGATAGTCCTTCTCCCAGGCACCTTAAAATAATTCTCGAACATTTAAAAGAAGGAGGAATTCTTATCTATCCTACTGATACTGTATATGGTATAGGCTGCGATATGCATAACAGTAAGGCAATTGATAAACTCCTGCAGATTATTGGGAAAAAGCCATCCGAAGCAAATTTGTCCATAATTTGTTCCAATTTGTCTAATATTTCGGAATACACCCTTCCTTTTGAAAATCGAATTTACAAGATGATGCGCAAAGCTTTTCCCGGGCCGTATACTTTCATATTAAATGCGAATAATAAAGTACCTAAAATTTTTAACACCAATAAAAAAACTGTTGGAATTCGAGTTCCTGAAAACAACCTAATTCGGGAAATTGTTGAGGAATATGGTAATCCCATTGTCACCTCATCTATTAAAGATGTAGACGACCTCATTAAGTACCCAACAAACCCTGAAGAAATACAAGAACTTTATGGGAACAAAGTCGATTTGATTATTGATGGCGGACCAGGTGGCCAAATTCCGTCTACCATCATTGATTGTACGGCAGAAGATGTTAAAGTAATACGAATGGGAAAAGGTCCAGTCGATATCTTCTAAGATTTCTTTGAAAAATAGATATAGTCATACCAGTTTTTGGTATGGCTATTTTTTTACCATTTGTTTTGCAAATTTATCCAAATTCAAACCACCAAAATTACCACTGCTCATCATCAACAAAACACTATCTAGCATAGGGTGAATTTGAACTGCATTAACCAATTCCTCCCGATCATAAAATACCTGAAGGTCGGGATCTCCAAAAGCATCAAAAACTTCAGCTTTCGTTAATAATTTCATCCTTTTAAGCTCAACAGCTTCTTGATTTATATAAACAAATTTATAATCAGCTTTTTGCATACTATTTTTGTACTGAGGAATAAATTCAGCATTCAAACTACTGAAAGTATGTAGCTCCAAACAGCCTATTAATGTTCTGTTTGGATACTGATCTTTCATTCCATCAACGGTAGCTTTTACCTTGGAAGGCGCGTGTGCAAAATCCCGAAAGGCAATAAAATTATCATTTTCAAAAATGGTTTCCAGTCGTTTACCAGCTCCTTTAAAATCCTTAATTGCCTCATAAAAATCTGAATTGGAAATACCTATTTGAGAACAAATATGTTTAGCTCCTTCGGTATTCAACACATTGTGGCTTCCAAATAATTCCAATTTAACATCTTCACTTTTCTCAACCTCAATAACAAACTGATTCCCCTCAATTCTATATGATGGCATTTGGTAGGGAATCTTATCTATATGATTAAATTCATTAACAAGTTGGCTGAGTATTTTATCCCCATTATAATAAACCACCACTGCATTTTTGGGTAGCGATTTAATAAACTTCCTAAACTGTTCATGATAAACTTCTATGCTAGGAAAAACATTCATATGATCCCACGCAATTCCACTCAACAAAACAATTTGGGGTTTATACCATAAAAATTTGGGTTCCATATTGATGGGTGAACTTAAATATTCATCCGCTTCCAAAACAATAAATGGTGCTTCTTCTGTTAGCTTCAGTCCTTGATCAAACCCTTTCACCAAAGCGCCAACCATATAATCAAAATCAAAATTGCATTTACGCATCACATGCATAACCATAGAGGTGATGGTCGTTTTCCCATGACTTCCGGCTATTGCAATTCTCGTTTTTTCTTTTGCATTTAAATAGATGTATTCCGGAAAAGAATAGATGTTCAGTTTTAGTTTTTGCGCATGACTGAGTTCTGGATTATCTGTTCTGGCATGCATACCAAGTATTATGGCATCAATGTCTTTGCTAATTCGACCAGCATTCCATCCTATTTTATCAGGCAGAATTCCATTTTCTTTCAGTCTGGTTTTTGCCGGTTCAAAAATCTCATCATCCGAGCCGCTAACATCATGACCTTTGAGTTTGAGAGCAATTGCCAGATTGTGCATAATACTGCCCCCTATTGATATGAAATGTATTCTCATTTGCGCAAAATAATTTGGATCAAATTTAAGCTAATCCAAATTTTTCATTCGATAGATTTATACGCTTATCAACAGTGTGGGTAAAAGAACATCTATCAACTTCTTTCCAAAAGAAAGCGCCCCCTATTGAAATAAAGTATATCCTCATCCGTTCAATTTATGTAATTTTGGACAAATTAGGACTTGGCTTATAGTTGGCTAATCACTTTAGATCCCAATCAACAAATGAAAAAGAAATATTTATCAAATCGAAACATACTATTATTTTCAATTCTTATTTTAATAACAGTCAGTTTTTCAAATTGTAACAGCAATCCAAATAATGATTACACTGCTATTCCTGATGTATATGTATATTATACGATTAACCTGAATTTACCCAAATACGATGCGCTAAACATTCCGGGAGGCCATTTTTATCTCAATGACGAAGGATATAAAGGAATTATTATCTATCACAATATTGATGACACATATGTTGCTTTTGAACGAACATGTACGTATCAACCTTTGAGTGAATGCTCATTAATAACGGTAGATGAAAGTGGTATTTATATGCGTTGCGGAAAATACAATGGATCCGATTTTGAAAAGTGCTGTGAATCAACCTTCGATATGGCAGGCTATGTTTTGAATACTCCTGCCCTTTATCCATTAAAACGATATAGTGTTTCGATGCAAGGAAACACCCTTACCGTTAGCAATTAAATTTGAGTTTTGTGTTAAATTCCTTTTGGAATAACATCAAACGAATAACCCTGATTTTTCATGTAAGCAATATAGCGCGGTAATAATATCTGCAGATTTTGAAATGCTTTTACATTATCGTGGAATACAATTATACTCCCAGGTCGGGTTTGACGAATTATTTTGCGCAAAATAAAGCCGGGAGATAAATCAGTGTCAAAATCATAAGACAAAATAGTCCACATCACCAATTTATATCCCATTCGTTTCAATCGTTTAGCAATTGTTGGACGAATTTTACCATAAGGAGGGCGGAATAATCGGGAGTTGACTACATGTGAACACTTTGTTACATTATTGATGTATGAACTTCTTGTTACATCTTTAATATTCAGGTGATTATAGGTATGATTACCTGTCCGATGTCCTGCATCTATTATCTGCTGATATAAAACATTTTGTTTAACTACATTTTCTCCAACACAAAAGAAAGTAGCTTTTGCCTGATAACGCTCAAGTACTTCTAATATCCAGGGAGTTACTTCTTTTGTTGGTCCATCATCAAATGTCAGGAAAACCTTTTTTTCCGAAACATTTTCCCGAAAAGTAAAACGATTAAAAATGTAATACAAGAAAGTTGGCAACTTGAAAAAGCGTAGGGTCATCTTATTTTTGTTCTTCGTTTTCTACTTTATTTACCGGACGCATTTGTGGAAACAAAATAACCTCTTGTATAGAATGAGAATCTGTAAGAAGCATTGTTAAGCGGTCAATTCCAATACCAATTCCTGCAGTTGGTGGCATACCATACTCAAGAGCTCTCAGAAAATCTTCATCCAATACCATGGCTTCTTCATCTCCTCTTTTCCCCAATTCCAATTGGTGCTCAAAACGCTCCCGTTGATCAATAGGATCGTTTAACTCTGAAAACGCATTGCAAATTTCTTTACCAATACAAATAACTTCAAAGCGTTCAACCAATCCCTCTTTCGTCCGGTGTTTCTTGGCCAATGGTGACATCTCTACCGGATAATCGGTGATGAATGTTGGCTGAATAAGAAATGGTTCACATTTCTCACCAAAAATCTCATCAATGATTTTTCCTTTGCCCATCGTTTTATCAATATCTACATGCATTTCTTTGGCTGTTTTTGCCATCTCTTCCTCAGTCATTTCAGAAATATCAGTACCTGTATATTCTTTAATCACATCATACATTGTAATACGTTTCCAGGGACGTTTAAAATTAACACTATGATCACCATATTTAATTTCTGTTGCTCCGTATAACTCCATTACAATACCCTCAACCATTTCTTCATAGAGATTCATCATCCAATCATAATCCTTATAGGCAACATAAAGCTCTAATTGTGTAAACTCAGGATTATGGAATCTATCCATTCCTTCATTTCGAAAATCTTTGGCAAACTCAAAAACGCCATCGTATCCACCAACTATTAATCTTTTCAAATAAAGCTCATTGGCAATGCGCATATAAAGCGTCATGTCCAGTGTGTTGTGATGCGTTTTAAACGGACGTGCTGCTGCGCCTCCATAAATAGGTTGTAAAATAGGTGTTTCAACTTCCAGGTAACCTCTCTCAATTAAGAAATTACGCATAAAATTAACTATTTTAGCCCTTTTCTGGAATATCTCTTTTGTCTTTGGTGTAACAATTAAATCAACATATCGCTGACGGTATCTTTGTTCAGGATCGGTAAACGCATCAAATACAGCATCATCTTTTTCTTTCACAATTGGAAGCGGTCGCAATGATTTTGACAGGACTTTAAACTCCTTAACATGCACTGAAATCTCACCTACTTTGGTAATAAATACATGGCCTGTTACCCCAATGATATCACCAATGTCAAGTAATTTTTTAAAAACATCATTATACATGCTTTTATCCTCTCCTTCGCATATTTCATCTCGATTAAAGTAAAGCTGAATTCGTCCTTTGCCATCCATTAATTCGGCAAAAGAAGCTTTTCCCATAATCCGTCTGCTCATTAAACGACCAGCAATGCATACCTGCTGAAATTCGACTTCATTCCCCACAAAATTTTCCTTGATGTAAACACTTGATGAATTAATATCATATGTTTCCGGTGGATAGGGATTAATCCCTGCCTCAATTAAGGATTTAAGTTCTTCTCTTCGATGGATTTCCTGTTCGCTTAAATGATTTGTCATTGCTTGATTTTCTTTGATTAAAGACATATTAAATAATTGTGCAAAGGTAAATTATTTTTAAGGATGAAGGAAGATAGCAAATGATTCTCCAGGTTGTTAACTGAAGGGAACTGACCATGCTCTATGATTACATATTGCAAATAGACCTGATGGCCTTTTTGTGTGTTGTTAATGCCAATGAAATTATTGGAAAGAGATGTAAATCATTACATGAGAAAGCTGAATAAACCTATTCATCCTTTCTTTTGAATTTCCCTTCTTTAAGTGCTTTGATAAATTTATACCAGGCTTGCGGATCAAGCAAGGATAGTGGGATTGGGGTATTCATTCCCGGAAATTGAGCATAATTTTTTTGTCCTCCATAATAACCTGACTGTACAGCCATTAAATTCATATAATAATGTTGGCTTTCCGATCCATCCATACTCATAGCGTCTGACAAGGCTCTCATTTTATCTGGATGAAGGTTCTCCATGGCAATATCGTAATAGGTTTTATTTGGCTCAGCAGCTAAAAACGCCTGTCTAAATTTCGCCTTTGATGGCCAGGGGTAAATCATGGTTTCATCAAAAGTCAATGTATCGGCATTCATAGCAATCAAAACGCTAAAACCATCATGTTCAATTCCTTCCGGAATAACCATCCTTCTTCTCTTAAAACCAAGAGAACTAAATTCAATGGTATCTTTCTCACGCACAACCAAGGAGAAGAATCCTTCAATATTGGATATAGTTCCCCAATATGTATTGATTATCCGAATAGTTGAAAAAGGGATTGGTGAATTGCTATCAGCTGTTAATACAAGTCCTGAAAATTGAATTAATTTCCGATCGTCATCTTGGCTAAATGCGATAAGCCCTGATAGGCAAAATAGGGATATAAAGATTATTTTTTTCAATGTGATATAAAGCCTGATTTAATTATCTTAGTTTGGCTAGTGAACATTCAAAATTAACGATTCTGACATTATCACTCTATGCAAATTTCTTACAAAATATAAATAGGTCGTTTCAATGAGAAAAATAAGACAACCATTTTCAGTTTTACTTGTGTTAATAGCTGTATTTTTCTTTCAGGCATTAAACTCCTGCAAAAACTATGACTTAAATGAAGAAGTTCGGCAATCTGATTCATTAATTTCGCTAGTCAATCAAGCCAGTCAAACTTTAATTATTGAAAATGAATATATAAGATATCGAATTGACAGCATGGAAAATAAGTTAGCCTTAATCGCCTCACTGGATACCAACCGAATGAGTGATGAATTCAGAAATGACATCTTAAAATTCAAAGCTATTCTGAAAAATTACAAAGATTTTATGATCACTTACGAGGCTTTGAACTATGATAATCAGCTATATAAAAACTATTGTCAGGAATTGAGAAAAAAGTTATTAGACCATGTGATTAAGAAAGAGGAATTTGAGCAGACCTATATTCGAACAAAAAAAGAATTACACGATCATTTGAAAAAAAGCAAAAGTTTGGTGAAAAATTTATTGGGAATTGAAAATATGTATCAACGACTAAATAGGAAGTTAGCTGCTTTTTTGATTAATCAAAATGAGCTTGGTCAGTAAACAGAAAAATCACTAATGCTGATTATTTATTAAGTTTAAAAGGCTAAATGATGTCAGAATTATAGAAAAACAATATTTTTTCAATAAGTTTATGACAAATTATACATTAAAAATTTATTTGGTTTGTAAATTTACACGACAATATAAATGCTGTTTGATAAAAAATAGAAATCATGAATGAAGATATGTTGTTTATTATTGAGGAAGGTGAAGATCAAATGAAGCGAACCATTACTCATTTGATTGAATCGTTAAACAAAGTTAGAGCTGGAAAAGCAAGCCCACAAATGATAAGTGATGTGTATGTCGATTATTATGGAGCTAAAACACCTTTAAGTCAAACAGCCAATGTCAATACACCAGATCCCAAAACAATCATGATTCAACCTTGGGATAAGGCAATGATTCAGCCTATTGAAAAGGCAATTATGGCATCGAATCTGGGGTTTAATCCTCAGAATGATGGTGAAGTGATCCGTATCAATGTTCCTCCATTAACCGAAGAAAGGCGTAAACAATTGGTCAAATATATTAATCAGGAAGCTGAAAACAATCGGATTTCTATTCGAAATACTAGGAAAAAAGCCAATGATGAAATCAAGGTGATTCAGAAAGATGGTGCTTCTGAAGATGATGCCAAAAATGCAGAAAGCAAAATTCAGGATCTTACTACAGAATATATCAAGAACATTGACGACATTCTGGCTAAGAAAGAAACTGAAATACTCACTGTTTAGCTTTTGTCTTTCAAACTATTAGTTGTTGCCTAAAATCCCAAACTATTTCTAAATAGTTTGATAGCGATTGCCAGTAAAATAATACCGAAAATTTTACGTAAAACATTTACGCCTCCATGGCCAATTTTCTTCTGAATCCAATCTGTTGATTTGAGTACTAAGAATACAAATAGGAGGTTGACAATTATCCCAATAAGTACATTCTCAAACTGATATTCTGCTCGAATTGATAATATAGTCGTTAATGTACCAGCTCCAGCAATTAATGGGAAGGCTAAAGGAACTATGCTTGTGGTAGAGTCGCCACCTGGACTTTGTTTGAAAATATCAACACCCAGAACCATTTCAAGGGCTAGGAAAAAGATCACGATTGCTCCTGCTATGGCAAAAGAGGCGAAGTCAACGCCAAACAATGACAGAATGGATTCGCCAAGAAAAAGAAAGAGTATCATAATAATTCCAGCCACAATGGTCGCTTTTCCTGACTGAATTTTTCCTCCTGCTTTGATCTTCAAATCAATGACTATTGGAACTGATCCCAAAATATCAATGACAGCAAATAATACCAGTGTAACTGAAAATATCTCTTTAAAACTTAATTGCAAATCCATAACGCTTCATTAGTAATTTAAAACATGCTTTATTTGGCGCACAATGATAGCCATATTCAAGAATTGATTTGAGATATATTTGAAAAATATTTTTTTATTAACAAAATAAAATGTGACAGCGAATTTATGTAATTTAGATTCATACTTTAGCACACACTAAGTTAGGAAATATCCATTAGTAAAATGTTTTATTCGAATCCAGATATAAAGTTTGATCGCCCTTGAATTTAATTATACTTAAAATATAAGTTAGCTTCAATAATTAATTGAGATTAGTAATTAATTCATTTAAAAATATTCTCAGATGAAACGAGCATGAGTATAAGTCTACACACCTGTGTGCCGAAACACTTCGGTGTGCAGGCATAAGGAAATGACTATATGCGAGTTCCATATGACCTTTTAGAAATAATTATAGGCTTATGAAAAAAGAATACAAAGTAACCATCATTAAACGACTGAGGAGCTTCGTATATGCTCATCGGGGTATCATATTTCTGTTTAAATCTCAAGGAAATATGGTTATTCATAGTATAGCTGCAGTGCTTGCGGTTATTATAGGAATTTTATTGAAAATTAATATGACTGAATGGTGCTTGATATTTTTTGCGATCGGATTTGTATTTGTTTCAGAAGCCATAAACACGGCAATCGAGCAGTTTATCGATTTTATTTCACCAAGCTATCATTTTAGTGCAGGAAGAGCCAAAGATGTAGCGGCTGGAGCAGTTTTGTTTGCTGCAACTACTGCTTTGGTCGTTGGGCTTATCATCTTTATCCCAAAAATAGTCGACCTATTGGTTAACTAAAAATGATAATTAAATCCACTAAAAACCTGAAATGAATAAGGGTGTGAATTAATGTAATTATCCTTACTGATTGTTCTTATAGAATAACGAAAAACTGGTTCAACATGAAAGGCCAATTGCTCATTTAATTCATATTGTAAGGCAAAACCCGTTGAACTATTATAATTAACTTTCCGGATATTCTCAGTAGTTCCAAGCTGCATTTTATCCGAACCATTTTGCACATATGCATGATTACTCACCAGCAAGGCCGTTGAAACGCCAGCTGAAATCAATAAATCAATCTTCCTATCCAGTATTTTGTATTTTAGAATTAGTGGCACTTCAAGATAATCAAAATGAAGAACCAAATTAGAGGAATTCATATACAACAAACTACCGTCAGCACTTTGGTCTAAAACATAGGTATGCGATTCCAGTAAATCTTCTACCAACAGGCCACTTTGCTGTTGATTTACAATATCACCGGCAGATGAATTTATTATTTCATATTCAGATCCGGCATTCCCCAATGTACTTTCTTCATAAACGAACATCTCTTCGGTAAGCTGCCCTATTCGGGAATAATATAAACCTGATTCAATATAAAAACGTTTGCCAGCTTGATAATTAACATGCATACCTCCTGAGAAACTAATGAGTGGAGTTTCAATTTGATCGTAATAGGATTTATCTGATTTTGAACTCCGTGCACTAAAATTATCAGGTACTGATACGGCTAATAAAAACAAATTACTGCCATTGCTTCTTACATCACGATAAGCGTATTGGGGACCAACTGTTCCTCCAATTGACCATTTGGATGACTTGGGCACTTTAACTGGAGGAACAACAGGCTTCTTTTCCTCTATTATTTCCTGTTCGACCAATACTTCTGTGCTTGCAGAATCAATGTGAATATTTTCATGAACCTTGGGTTTCACTTTCAAAGGCAATTGTGCTACTTGCTTATTCTCTACAATTTGTTCTTTATTTTCAGGACTGGTTTTGTGATCATCTGTTGAATTTGAGGCAAAATGAACAGGAGCTTCAATTACTTCAATTTCAGGGGTAAACGGTTTATCATTATTAAGTTCAGGAATAACTTCAGGAGATTCGTGTAATTCAGTTATAGGATTTACATTTTCAATTAACAAATCGGCTTTACCTTTTTCAATATTTGTTGGATTTTCGATATCAGCAACCCGACTATCTGCTATTGAATTAATAGTAGCAAGATAGTAGCCACCAGTAAATGCTCCCATAATAGCTATGGACGCAGCGGCATACCAAATAAGTAGTTTCCGTTTTCGACCCAAAGCAGCACTTAGACCATCTGAGATTTTACCCCACATATATCCCGGTGGTGCCTGGCTGGCTTGCTGAAAACCCTCTTTAAAAAGATTGTCAATTTTATTCATATCTCCTGTTAAATAACCATTTTACGATTGCTTTCTGGAATACTAAATTTCTTTAATACCTTTTCCTGCAAAATTTTTCTAGCTCTTGCTAAATTCGATTTTGACGTGCCCACTGAAATTTCAAGTTTATCAGCAATCTCTTTATGAGAATGCCCCTCAATGGCATATAAATTAAACACCATACGATATTGAGGTGATAATTCTCTAATTACATCGAGCAAATCCTGAAAGTTAATTGATGAAACAACATTTTCGTATCCTTCATCTTCCACATACTCGAACACATCTTCAACTGAATACATATAATTCTGCTTCCGAAAACGCTCGAGAGCAGTGTTTATCATAATTCGTTTAATCCATCCTTCAAAAGAACCTTTTGCCTGAAATTGTTTGAGGTATTTATAAACTTTCATAAATCCATCATGCAATATATCTTCTGCTTCCGTTTGATCCTTTGCATAATAAAGACAGACGGCAAACATTTTTGAACAATAAAGTTGATAAAGTCTGCCCTGATCATCCCTGTTGCCGGAAATGCAGCCCTCTATCAATTGTTCTATTTGCCTATCTTTCTCTTTATCCCTTGACACTATCCCTTATTTTTCACATAGGATCTTCAGCATGTTTTAAGATGCTTTTCCTATGGAATTGGTTGCGTAATTTATTCAATTCTTCTCATTTATTATTTTGGCTAAGCTATTGAATATTAATACTGTATTCGAATTTACGAAAAATCAATCGTGAATAGAATTAACGCAACCTCTGAGGGATTTGTTACATCTTGTTGAAGATGCAGCGAATGCTTGAATTTTGTTGACATGTCTAATCTTAATTTAGTATTATGGGAAAGTTTTTGTTTTTATTGATACCGATATTTTTCTTAGGTGCTTGTGATCTAAATATGTTTAAAAAAAATCCTAAAAGTTTTGATGTTTCTACAAAACAACAAGAACTGATTGACAATGGGAATGCATTTTCTGCAAGTATATTAAAACAAATAAACGATACGGAGGCAAAGGATAAAAACCTTTTCTTCTCGCCTTTTTGCATTTCCATGGCATTGGGAATGACATTAAATGGAGCAAACGGAACAACAAAAGAGGCTATGCTTGATGCGCTGGAACTAAGCGGAATGAGTATGGATGATATCAATTCTTCCTATAAATATTTAATAGATAATTTAAAACCTCTTGACCCTGATGTTGTTTTCAATATTGCCAATTCTATTTGGTATCGTCAAGATTATAGCATATTAAGCGATTTTATTCAGCTTAACCGAGATCATTTTTATGCTGAAATATCACCATTGGATTTTAATAAATCGGAGGAGGCAAAAAACACCATCAACAATTGGGTAAAGGATAAAACAAATGGAAAAATTGAAGAAATAGTTGACAAAATAAGTCCTTCCAGCTTCATGTTTCTAATAAATGCTTTATACTTTAACGCTAATTGGACTTATCAGTTTGACAAATCAGATACCAAAGAATTGGATTTCTATTTGGCTGACGATGTCACAACCTCCACTCCTTTTATGCATCAGAAAATGGAAGCCAAAAGCTTTTCAAACGACTTACTTCATGCCATTGAACTACCTTATGGTGAAGGCAATTTTAGCATGGTGGTGATGGTACCTCAATATGGTAAAAACGTTGATGATATTGTATCCGAATTTTCAATTAGCAATTGGAATAATTGGTTAGCTGCTATGACAGAAATTGAGGATTTGGAAATATACCTGCCTAAATTCAGTTACGAATATGACATTGAGTTGGAAGAGATTCTGACAAATATGGGTATGGGAATCGCTTTTAGTTCACAAGCCGATTTTTCGGGAATCAATCCCGATTTGGCTTTGTATATTTCAAAAGTGAAACATAAGGCTTTTGTAGATGTTAATGAAGAAGGAACCGAAGCAGCAGCTGTTACTTCTGTTGAAATTAACTATACATCCATCAGCCAGTTTGCTGCTAATAAACCATTCCTTTATTTTATTAAGGAGCGAAATACACAAGCCATTTTATTTATAGGTAGAGTAATGGATCCGTCCAAATAAAGCATTTATGAACTCAATGAGGAATAAATAGCAAATAATACGAAAAAATGAAAAAGTTAATCTGGATTTACCTGCTTATTTTGCTTTCATTCATAATGTCCTGTTCAAAAGAAGCATTTGACAATAATGGACTAGATGGACTGGAAGCTTATGCAACAATTGTTGATGCAGGTGTGGGAGCAGCTGATGGCTGTGGATGGATGCTATATATTAATGATGAATATGTACATCCGGAAAACCTCCCTAACGAATTTCAGGAAAATGGTTTGGACGTTTATATCCGTTATTCACTACGAAATGATAGCTTTTATTGTGGTATTGCTGCCCTTCCTTATCAATCTATAGATATCCTCAACATATATCAACAAAATAGAAATTGCCTTCCCATCCACACGTACAACAGTAATACATATTCTTACCATACAGATGCCATAACGATAAATGAAATAACCATAATCAGTAATTGTTTACAAATTGACCTGTCCTACAGTGGAGGATGTAAAACACATGAATTTTTACTTTTTGCAGATTTATCCATACCGGATCTTTCATTCAAGCTTGCTCATAATGCAAATGATGATCCCTGCGAAGCATGGCTCACAACAACAATTTCGTATGATTTATCACCTTTCAAAAATCCTGATTCAAGTTCAGTTGGTTTTTTCGTAGAGGCAAACGGCTATCGAAAGTATTTCGAGTATATATATTAAACCCAACACGCAATCAACTCTTTTAAAGGTTTTCAAAGGCGATTGATATCGATTTGAATTCTTAATTCAACTTACATTAGATTAGCAAATTATCACATTAGGCTTTCCAAGGTGAAAGATCGCTTCCAAAAAAAATTCACTAAAAATTATGTCAAACTTGACATCTTATTTCAGAGGTATTAAATTTGCATGCTCAAGCAAATAAAGTGGTTGAAAATTAAAAAAGGAAATATGACAGCCTTAAACTCCCCAGATATAAGGGAATTAAACGAAAAAATTGACAAAGAAAGTGCTTTCATCGATCTATTAAACTTAGAGGTTAGAAAGCACATTGTCGGTCAAAAACACATGGTCGACAGCCTGATGATAGGTGTATTGACACAGGGGCATATTCTTTTAGAAGGAGTTCCCGGACTGGCTAAAACATTGGCTATTAAAACTTT
>JABINZ010000281.1 GCA_018698135.1 Bacteroidota bacterium | reverse complement strand
TGGTACGGTTGGTTTACGACTTATGGTGTGGCTACTATCGGACAAACTACAGTATATTTTATTAGCGATGATAAAAGTTTGCAACAGGATATGCTTTTGGGTGCTGCAACCACTTTGTTGGGTGCCGCTGGTCAGTTTATCTCCCCTTTAGATCCCAGAAATGAGACCGCAGATTTTAATTCTATGCCTGAGATGACAGCCGATGAAAAACTGCTCAAATTAGATATTGCTGAAGAATTGTTAGTGGAATGGGCAAAACGTGAGAAGGAAGCACGAAACTGGCAAAATCACGCACTTACGGGTGCTGTTAATTTGGGAGGAGGATTGATAACCTGGCTGGGTTTTAAACGTAGTATTTGGGCCGGACTGGGGAATTTTGCCTTGAACACAGTTATTACAGAAACACAGATATGGACACAACCCACTCTGGCCAAAAGGAATTATGAAAAATATTGCCAGAATTATTTAAATAGTGATGAAATGAGCTCGGATATTAGCGATGTTAAATGCTATGTAAATGCCTATCCCGGTGGTATAGGAATCAGGGTGGTTTTTTAGCATATGATCAAAGGTATTGCTGGCAGCTATTTACTCATTTTCATTGATGCAAACTGTATAATATGCAGCAAGTTTATTATCAATTCTCTCCATAGCTTTTGATGAAACGAGATGATTTTTGATTTTCATTATTTCCAATTCATCGTTTGCTTTCTGATTATACCAATTGGCTTGTTTATTAATAGCCTTGTAATTTTTCCAGGCAACTAAATCAATTGAGTCAATTCCTTCCCATACAATACCATCAAAGGTATTATCTACTTTTACTTTGAAATGAATACTTTCTTTTTGCAAACTGGTTAGGGGGACAATAAATTCCGACCAGCTGTGGTTGTTTTCAGCAATTACTTTCCCCTCAAAACCTAAGAGTGATAACAGGCTTACAAATGCCATTTCTCTTTCGCTACACCAGCCAAATGTCGAAAATGTGTCGCATTGAATTGAATAATATTTAGGTTCATCAGCCATCAAATCACTCAAAAACAAATAGGGTGTGCGGTCGATATCTGCATAGGAATTATAATTGGAAAATTCTTTTGGAGGCTTTGTATCAACAAGTAATTTGTTACTTTCTACAAAGTAAATTTCATGTCTTGGATTGGGTGAAATCCAATGCCAATAATAGGGCATATTCACTATGGAACCTTTTGAGCAATCAGAAGCATATTGACTGGTGAATAAGGAATGGAGTATTTGAAAAGTAAAAAATATAGACTTGATTGAAGAATCTTTATTGTTTAAATCGTGATACACACAGAAATTATTAAATACATCACTATCAATTTGTAAACAGTCTGTTAAGTGGTTTGCCACAAGCTCCCTGAAAAAGGATGGGATGGTCATGGAATCGTAGCTATAGCTTAAAACCCGATATTCCTCTGTGGATTCTGCTGTTATATCAAATTCTATCTGGGCATCATTGTCCTGCCGACAGGAAATAAGTAACAGGATGAAAATAGATATTGTAGTGAAGATTTTCATGTATTGAACTAACGAGGAGCATCATATTATGTTGTGTCAAGGAAAAGAGATTCTGTTAAGGGAGGTGTTCAAAAAGCCAGCGTGCATGTTATTTTAGGATTGGTCCTCAATTTTCCATTCATGTGCACAATCGAAACAGAAATACCTTTTCTTCATAAAAGGAAAGGGAATTCCCATAACAACGATTGATAGCATGACCGCATATCCTGCTTTTTTTTTGAGGATGATGTTTTCTGAATTACAATTAGGGCAATTTGTTATTTCAGTTTTTTTTACCATCTGTAATAATAATCATATGCTTGGATGTGTAGTTTATCAGATTCTAATCGTAAACTGTGGCTTTTGAATTTAAGTTTATAGGTTCCAGCATACATCGCATTAAACTCTTTGTTATACTTGTCAATTATACTATCTCTTTCATTTGTATTAAGATAACAGGAAGATATGGTTAACGTATTGTGTTTGATACTCCATGATGCATATACATCCGTATAGTTAAAACCAGGTAGGAAAACCCATCCATTGTTTCTGAATGAAATTCTGTCATATGAATTTACGCTGGCAACAAATGCATTTTTAAACGCAGATGAAGAAGTATCATTAGTTAATAGACTCATTTCATCAATATACCAAGTTGTTGAGGTTAATCGCTCTGACTTATTTGGAAGTGTAAATATGATGATTGGGATAATTAAAATGATTACTGCAATTAAAACAAGAATCGCAATTCTTATTTCGATCAAAACTTTTCCAAGAAATGGGATATTTGCTGTTTTGCTATCAATGGAAAGCAAGAATTCACTTTTGATAGCTTCAGTTTCTTGAATGAAACCTCCTTCCTTTAGCAGTCTTAATGCTTCTTCAACATCCTTTTCTTTAACCTGAATTTTAACACCGCCAATTGCATTCGAATAAAAATTATAAACCTGAACGGTTAGTTCATCTGTAATTCGTGTTTCTAAGCCTTCTGATACCAGTTTGCTATTGGCAACATGAGCTTCATGTGGATAGGTAAAAGATATGACAGTAGTCCAGTTTTCCATAGAGAGAATACTATGTAAACTTAATTATTATTGCTAGGATCTACAAATTTAATTTGCCGTAAAATGTTGTATTTGCTCTTCCGTCAATCTACCATTTAGCCATTCGCTGCTTATTTCAGCTTTGTATTTTTGTTTGTAGAACTCAATAGCAGGCGTGTTCCAATCAAGCACTTGCCACATCATGCGTTTGGCTTTAACCTCTTTGGCTTTTAAAACAGTAGCATCAAATAGCTGTTTTCCGATTCCTTTTCCTCGGAATTCTTCTTTGACAATTATGTCCTCGAGGTATAAGCATTTTCCTTTCCATGTAGAGTAGGTATAATAATAGAATGACATTCCAATAATTTCTTCCTCATCTGATTCTGCCAGAATAACTTCATACATGGGCTGATCACCAAAACCATCTTTTTCAAGTTCTTCGATTGTAATTGTAACTTCATCAGGCGCTTTTTCGTACAGAGCAAGTTCCTTGATAAGATTCAAAACCTCAGGGAGGTCTGCTTTGTTTGCTTTTCGGATGATGATTTTCATGAAATAAAATTCAAAATTAAAAAATAATACTGAGCTTTTTTAGATTCCTCATCTGTTTCAAGCTAATCAAATCTTTGCAGGGCAGGTTACAGGATTCGGATAACAAAAGAGGAAATCCCACGATTAATGCTAATCACAATCCAATTTCTTCAGCAATTTCTTTCATAGCATCAACTGCCAATACTGCAAATTCGGGCAAAGGAATTCCAATTTTTTCACACTCCAGAATATGATCTCGCCTGACTGATGCTGCAAAGGCTTTTTCTTTCATTCGTTTCACCACCGACTTTGGCTTTACACTGGCTAGTTTTTTATCGGGATACACCAGCGTTGTGGCTACTACTAATCCGGTTATTGTTTCTGCTGCAGCCAAGGCATGCTGGAAGAGTGTGGTTCTTTCTAGTCCTGTTGCATCTTCATTATGCATTTTGATGGCCTCAATCATGTCCGGATCATAACCTTCTTGCATCAATATTTCAGCTGTTTTTATTCCGTGAATTTTAGGGTTAGCATTGGTAATTTCAACATCCAGATCGTGCAGCAATCCAGCAAGTCCCCACACATGTTCATCTTGATTCAAATGTCTTGCAAGTGCTTTCATCACCACTTCAGATGCCAGACTGTGGTTAATCATGTTTGGCATTTTGATGTATTTCTTAAGTAGAGTTATGGCTTTGTCTCGGGTTTTCATTTAATTAAGTTATGAGTGCCTAGAATGTGCTAGAGTGCCTAAAATTGGATAAATAAAACTTTAAGTACTCTTAACTTTAACGTACTACAGGCACTTCCTAATGCGCATCCAATCCATGAAGCATATAATATAAATGTTCCAATGTTTTACAAATCTCTTCCATATATTCATTCACAGCTTTAACACTGCCGGGAAGTGTGTAAACAAGAGTTTGTCCCATTACGCCAGCAATTCCACGACTGAGGAGGGCATTGGGTTTTTCAGCACCATATTTCATGCGTATCATTTCCATGATACCAGGTATTTCTTTATCCAACATGGGTTGCAGGGTTTCCACTGTAATATCTTTGGGTCCGATACCTGTTCCACCTGTTGTGATAATTAAATCTGCTTTATCGTTTTTAGCTGTTTGTGCCAGAATTTCAAGCGATTTCGCATGATCGGGAATAACAATAGAATCGATTTTGAATTGCCTTTCAATTTTATTGAAATGCTCTTCAATTAATTTTTTAACTCGAGGACCACTTCTATCGGTATAAACCCCTTCGGAAGCACGGTCGCTAAGGGTAATGATTAACACTCTAAATACCTTGGGATTATATTCAAACTCGTGTCCTGCCACTAATTCACCGCCCTGTATTACCCGACAAAAAATTCCTTCTTTAGGCATTACGCAATTTCCTACTTCCTTAAAAATAGCGCATCCATCACCATGACATTTTTTACCAATTTGAGTCACTTCTAAAACAATATCGTTAGATATAAATCGGTCAAGTGGTTTTGTTTTATAAAGCTCAATGCCCTCGGTAGTAATATTCTCAGCAAAATCACCATATTTAAAAGATCGATTTGCTTGTTTTGAAAACTTATCGAAACTATTGGTTCCCAATAAACTTACTTGTCGGTGCCAAGGGCCAGAATGTGCATCTCCTTCACATCCATTTTTATCCAATTGAATGAATTCAACTGGTTTTTTAATGGTTCCTTTTTCTTTGGATATGTTGACTGATACAACTTTAAATGTAGTCATGTAAATAGCTATTATATTTCATGCAATATTAAGAAAAGAGAGGCAATAAAAGATAGCTGTACTTATTCATTTCCATAGGGGAAACGCATTTCCATGGGCTCGTTTTTCCATAGAATATTTGCTATCCACCATCTTTTATTTAAAAAGATCATTTGAAAACTATTTACACCTCTTTGATTGATGGTGGCTTCTTTTTCGTATAAAAACGATTCGTAGGTACTAAAAACATTTGCAATATTATCGGATGATTGCACACTACGCTCGATTTCATTTTCATAATAATCAGTATTTTCAAGCACTGGACTTATCATTTCAATATAGTCGTCCATTGTTCCATTAAAGTATTCTTCCGCCCCATCAGGTCTGATTTTAATGGAAATAAATGTGGCAGAAGGAAGGCAAAATGCTCGGAGTTTTTCCCAGTTTCTGGGGCCAGCAGGGCCTGATATCAAATCATAAACGGAGGTAATCAAGCCATTTACCGATAACATTTGAATTGAGTCATGCATTGTCAGCACACCTGTTTTTGTGGTTTGACTATGTAGATTTATAGTAAATGAAAACGTTAGTACGAGTAATGCTGTTAATATTTTAACGAAATGTTTTGTCATGCTTTTAATTTAATTCTTGTAATACCATTTATTGATAACACAATATACTGAATTTTATTGAATTCTCATCGAACTATTTTAGATCGTGATATCTTGTTTTTGTTTTTCAATTAAGTGAATATCGCTGATTATCATATTTTTATCAACGGCTTTGCACATATCGTAAATCGTCAACAAGGCAACGCTTACAGCATTCAATGCTTCCATTTCAACACCTGTTTGCCCGATGCATTTTGCCATGCTGCTTATTTCTACTCCATTGTCCTTTAAGTCAGCTTTTACTTCAACTTTCGTTAACTGAATGGGGTGACATAAGGGGATCAGTTCACTGGTTTTCTTTGCTCCCTGAATGCCAGCAATTTCAGCAATAGTGAGCACATCACCTTTTTTGATATTATTCTCTTTAATCAATTTCAACGCTTCATGGCAAAGTGTAATAAATCCTTTTGCCTTTGCAATTCGAATTTGATCTTTTTTATGACTGACATCTACCATATTGGCTTTGCCTTGCTCGTCTGTGTGGCTGAGTTTATTTATCATGGTTAAAAGTTAAAAGTTGGAAAGTTAAAAGTTCTCATCACCGTTAATCTACCCCCCTATATTGCTAAATTGATTTGTTCTGTTGGTTGTTCCACAAGCAGGTTTGTTGCCTACAGCCAATTCGAAGGTTTTATCAATCCCTAATTCTCGGATATTATACTCCAGCTCAGAAAACAGGCAAGGTTTAATCATCCCATTTGCTGTAAGCCTCAATCTGTTGCAAGAAGCGCAATTTCCTCCTTCGCCATGTTCTACTATGCTGAAGGTACCTTCTTTAAGGTTCATCAGCTTAATAAATCGGATTTGTAGTCCATTTTCTTCACAAAATGCTTTCACCTCTTTTGCATCTTGTTCTGAAGATGAGTTTTGAACCACACAATTGATTTTGATAGGGGATAAACCTACTTGCTTTGCTGCTTTGATTCCTTTAAACACGGCTTCAATATCTCCACCTCTTGTAATGGATTTAAACTTTTCAGCATTCAATGTGTCTAGACTAATATTGATCCGATGTAAGCCAGCTTCTTTTAACTCTTTCGCATAGCTTTCTAGAAAAATGCCATTGGTGGTCATTCCAAAGTCCTTCAATCCCTTAATTGATGCTATTTGCTTAACCAAAAGAAGTATTCCCTTTCTCACCAATGGTTCTCCTCCAGTCAGTCGGATTTTATCAATCCCAAAATCAACGGCAGTTTTTGCAATTTCATAAATTTCTTCAAATGTTAGAATCTCTTTATGGTTGAGCAATTTGACACCTTCTTCGGGCATGCAATAGGTGCACCTCAGGTTGCAACGATCTGTAACCGAAATGCGTAAATAATTTATTCTTCTGTTATATGAGTCGAACATGCACTTTTTCTCCTTTCTTAATTTCAGCTTTTCCGATAGGGAAGAAGCTTATTCCATCAGCACTTTCCAAGCCATGAATGTGAGCAGATCCGTGATATGATGCAGGAATAACAGTTCCGTTGTCGGCTATCGTAATGGGGTACCACGACATTCTTTCACTTCTTTTTCGTGAATGATCAATTCCCATTTCCATGGATATTTGAAGGGGATTGAAAGTATGCCCCATCATTTCAGCTAATAAAGGTCTTACCAGCAATTCAAACTGGATGTATGATGAAACAGGATTACCAGGTAAACCAAAAATTCGCTTAGATTCTTTTATTCCAAAAGTTGTAGGCTTGCCGGGCTGAACCGCTATTTTTTGAAATTTAATA
Source organism: Bacteroidota bacterium (assembly GCA_018698135.1). Classification (NCBI taxonomy): domain Bacteria; kingdom Pseudomonadati; phylum Bacteroidota; species Bacteroidota bacterium. The sequence continues at coordinate 12,806 of JABINZ010000281.1, read as the reverse complement.
TCAATACCTGCTTTCTGCATGATGTAAGGAACAAAATCAAATTCACCCATGGAAACTCCACCAGAAAGTAAAATGACATCATTTTCTTCCATTGCTTTCATAATAACATGATAGGTATCTTCTTCGTTATCAGAAGCAATACCAACATAATTTGCAATGGCATTACATCTTTCAATTTGACTAAACAATTGATAGCCATTACTATTACGAATTTTGGAAGGACCGGGTTTTACATGTGGCTCTACAATCTCATCGCCTGTTGAAATGACACCAACTTTTGGTTTTTGATACACCTCTATTTCAGTTGCTCCTACGGATGCCAGAATAGCAATATGCTGTGGTTTGATAAGAGTTCCTTTTTCGATTACTTTTTGCCCTGTTTGAACATCTTCTGCTTTGTAGCAGATATTGTCTTTCGTTTTTTCTTTCAGGTATTTAATTCTATTATCAGCCGTTTTCTCCGTATGCTCAACCATTAAAACGCAGTCAGCTCCATTTGGGATCATAGCACCTGTCATTATTTGTGCACACTCACCCTGTTTAATTTCCTTTTTTGGACTTTTGCCTGCAGGAATAACTTCAATAACTTCTAATTCCTGATTGATGTCGGTCATTTTACAGGCATAGCCATCCATGGCTGATTTATCGAATGGTGGCATATCAATATCTGAGAAAATATCGTTTGCTAAAATCAGTCCCAATGAATTAGTAAAATTGATTTTTTCTGTCTTCATCAACTCCACCGAATCCATTACTATCTTATATGCTTCTTCCAGTAAAATCATTCTATTTTTATTTGGACTGCAAAATTAGGGAAATATCGTTCTCGGGAAAGTGAAAGTCTTTTTTAGAATTCGATAAACGTATATCCTTTATTATACCACAGACATATTTATTGTATTACCATTCATATTTAGGCCACAGATTCGCAGAGATTTCACTAGCTTCCTGACAACAAATCTGTGAAATCTGTTGCAATTTTTACATCATAGCTACAATAGTGGATATTCAGATTCGATAATATTATATTCCTATTATAGACGAATTTATAAATTCACATCATTGATAATAGGTAGTATTGAATTACTAGCTCAATCGATCTACTGAGTAAATCTCACTTCCTATGAAGCTAATCTTTTGTAGTTTTATAGAATCTTCTAATCTTAAATTAAAACTATGTGGTTTAAAAAACTGGCTTTTTCTTTACTCATAATCGCACTTTGTCTTCAATCCTTTAACTCATTTTCAACTCATCTTATCAGTGGTAATATTAGCTACGAATATGTTGGAGTACATGATAGTCTTGTTTTGTATAAGATTACGATAAATATGTACCGTGATTGTGATGCTTCAACAACTCCTTTCGATGCCAGCATACAAGTAGGAGTATACAATAATGATACGTATAGGTCAAGATATTCTATATTAAATATGAATCTTGTGTCAGAAGAAGTTATTGATCCTACTGAACTTATTAATGGCGGTTGGATTCCTCCAGTTTGCTTAAGACAGGGAATTTATAGTGCTAAGCTTGCTCTTCCTATCTCAAATACAGGTTTTCACCTAACACACATACGATGTTGCAAATTATTGTTCACGAATTTACTAGATGATCAAGGCATGACTTTGTACCAGTTTATTCCACCAACTAATATTATTAATAATGCACCCTTTAATGCAAATCATCAAATAGTTTATAGTTGCGCTAAATTTCCAAATCGGTTTAATCTAGGAATTGATGATATTGATGGTGACTCCATTGTGCTTAAAGTGGCTACGCCAACAGCTGGTGGAACAGCAGTTGATCCAATACCAACTCCCTCTGGTCTATTGTTTCTGCCTTTACAAAAAGCGAATTACAGATCTCCCTATACGTTAAATGCTCCATTTGGAGCCAATAGTTATGCAACTATGCATGCAGATCAGGGAGATGTGAGCATTTATTGTCCCAATCCCGGATATTATTGTATTGCTATTGATATGAAGGAATACAGAAATGGAGTTATGATTAGCCAAAGCCGTTTCGATGTGGGCATTGTTTCCGTTTTATGTGATCCAAATATGTTACAAATGCTCAATCCAATATGGAATAAGTTTGAAATTTATGCTGGTGAAAGTCTGGAAATACCGTTTCAGTTTTATTCAGCTGGTAAGTATAAAGTGAAAAGGAAAGGTGAAATATTTGGTGATTCGAATTCGGGATTTAAAGCTCCTTTTGCTAAAATGGACAGCGTTTATGGAAGGGATACTCTTGAATCTATTTTCAGTTGGAAAACCAATTGCGATCAGGCTAGAGAAGATCCTTATGTTTTTCAAGTTGAGGCGATATCGGAAGATACGTTCATTCAATCCATTATTCATAGCATTGAAATTAAAGTCCTTCCTTTTTCAAAACCAGCTCGCATTGATGGTTCTAATCTAAGCTGTATTAAATCAAGAGGAGCAGTTTATAGCATCCACAACAATAAGCAATCCTATATTACTCATTGGGAAATTACTGGTGGAAAAGCTTTAGAAGGATTAAACTCAGATTTACTTACAGTTTTGTGGGATACCATAAGTCCTTGGCGTGTAAAAGCATATGTGAATAGCCCGTTTGGCTGTGGGAATGATAGTATCAGCATGGATGTCAATATTACTCCTTATTCAAAAACAGCTGTCATAGTTTATGATACCATGTGTAAAGGAGTCCCTATTTTTCTTCAGGGTAAATGGCAAAACCAGATAGGAATATATGTTGACACCTTTGATGGTTTGTTTTGTTGTGATAGTATTGTTACCACGCATTTGGCCCTTAAGCAATTGGATGTTTCGGTCATTAAACATAAAAGCTATTTTAAAGCGAATTTAGATGATGCTGAATATCAATGGTATTCTTGTCCTTCTGGATTTCCTATTATAGGTGCAAATAATCAGTGGTATTCTCCTACGCATACGGGTATTTATGCAGTTATCGTTAGTTACTTTGGATGTACAGATACTTCAGCATGTTTTGCATGGCCTCATACTGGACTTGAGGATTTAAAGTCAGAAAAAATAAAAACCTATCCCAATCCCAGCAATGGTTCTAAGCTTATTGTTGATTTAGGGAATATACCTAACGAGCTTGGAATTGTTGAAATTTATGACTTGATGGGGCGAAAAAGATTAGCACAGAAAAACACATCGCTAGAACAAATAATTGCGATTCAAAATGTATCTGGTTTAACAGCAGGAATGTATATGTTGTTGTACAGAAGTGAAGAAATAAATTATAGTGGTAAATTTGAAATCAGATAATCATACTGTAAATATTACTTCATAAATTAATATCAGATAATGAAAGTACAAAAACTTGCTTTTTCTTTTTTAATTCTAACGCTAATTCTTCCTGCTAAAGATGTTCAGGCAACTCATATTGTTTTTGGAAATCTTAGTTATGAAACACTTAGTACAAATGATTCAATGATACAATGCAAAGTAAAGGTTGAATTATTCAGGGATTGTTATAACTCAATTACACCATTCGATCAAGTAATCCAATTAGGAGTTTATGAAGGAGATTCTAATAAAAGGATTCAAATTCTAAGTATGTATCTACTGCAAGAAGATAAAGTGGAAACAGATAGTCTTACTTCCTGGCCTTATAAACCGAATGTATGTCTTATCAAAGGAATATATATCGATACTTTTTGGCTTAAAAAATCAAAATTCGGCTATCACCTTTATTATCAGCGATGCTGTCGAACGAACTTTACTAATTTAGTTGAGAACTCTGGTATGACATTATATCAATTTATTCAATCGGATAGTATCATCAATAATTCTCCATCCATTGCTAAACCTGGATTGATTTTCTGCTGTGTTAACGATTCTTCAAAATTCTCTCGAACTGTTGTAGATAAAGATAATGATTCATTGGTTGTTTCATTTGTAAAGTCATGGGATGGAGGAAGCTACGCTGATCCAATGCCTTTTCCTCCTCCGAGTTTGGGATTTCCTATTGCTACTATCCCTTATGCTTCATCTTACTCTCTGTCTGAACCATTTGGCAAAAGTAGTTTCTCAAGCTATAATTCATCAGAGGATAGTATAGAATTGTTCTGTCCCGATCAAGGTTTATATTCTTTGGCTCTTCAGGTAGAAGAATATCGAAACAACATTAAAATAGGTTCAAGCAGGTTTGGGCTGGCTGTTTACTCATCAATTTGCCCCTGGAATTGGGATAATGTGGCAGATGAAAATAGTAGATCGGTAAAAATCTATCCGAATCCAAACAATGGACAAAAGTTAACCATTGATATAGGAAATAGGCAGGAAGACGGGTATATTGAAATTTATAATTTGATGGGGCAGAAAATGCTTTGTCAACCTATTAATCCTCTTGAACAAAGAATAGAAATCAATAACATCTCGCAGTTTAAAGATGGATTGTACATTTTACAAATTACACAGGGTGATAAACGGGAAAGTTTTAAACTGGACGTAATTCGCTAGGTGGTAATAATTTTAATTTATGTCATGAAGCGTTGAATATTTCAATATTATTGTTCTGTAAGAGTGATTTTTAACAGAAGACAATATTCATTTTTCATCAACGTTAGACTAAAGTCAGATATCAAAAATTATACAATGCGATTACCAAAACTTGCTTTTTCTTGTATCCTGCTCATTCTTGTATTACAGTCTTCATTTTTGAAAGCTACTGAATTCATTTGTGGTAATATTCGATATGAATACATCAATCAGGATGGTATTGACTATACATACAAAATTATTGTTGAAATGTACAAGGATTGTGATATCGCTGCAATTCCATTTGATACAACAATCAACCTTGGGATTTATCATGCTTTTTACAATTTGAAATCTTCAACAATACATTTAAAACTTTCTTCTGAGGAATTTGTTGATCCTTCAGATTTATTTCCAGAAGGGTGGAAACCAAAATTATGTATCAGCAAGGCTTGCTATGTTGATACTATCCACTTACCCTCTTCATTATTTGGTTATCATATTTATTATCAAAGATGCTGCAAAGTACCCTATGCCAATTTAACAAGACTTTCAGGAATGAGTTTGTATCAGTTTATTCCTCCTAATCCGATTCTTAATTGCTCTCCACGTCTTAGAAATTATCCCTTATTATTAACATGTTTGAGTTTCCCCGGTAAATACCCTATTGAGATAATCGATAAGGAGGGAGACTCAATTGTATATTCCCTTTCAAAACCTTGGATGGGTGCCAGTTATTATAAACAAAAACCTGATCCACCTGCATCCATAATGCTGCCATTGAAGGAAATCCAATTTGCATCTGCTTATTCACCACATGAACCATTTGGGAAAAACAGTTATTCAATAATAGATACGGCTAGTCGTTTGATTAATATTTATTGCCCTTATGAAGGATATCACTCCATGACTATAGATGTGAAGGAATACCGGCAAAACATGTTAATCAGTCACACAAGATTTGATATAGGTATTATATCACTTGATTGCCCTCCTTGGAGATTGCATTTGAAAAATCCCATAAAAAATAAATTTGAAGTACATGCTGGTGATAGCATTGGAATTGAGTTCATTGTCAATTCCAATATAAATTTTCACTTGCTAGGCTCTGGTTCTGTTTTTGGTAAATCGGATACATCCTTTAAGCCTCCCTTTGCTTATATGGACTCGATTTATGGTAGTGGTGATGTAGTTAGTGTTTTTAGTTGGAAAACAAGTTGTAAACAGGGTAGGGAGGAACCATATGTTTTTAGAATTGAGGCTATTTCAGATGATAGCATTATTAGTACGAACACCATCCATGAAGAATTTGAAATCAGTGTTATTCCTTTTTCAAAACCTGAAACAATTCTGGGTTCTGGTAATAGTTGTGTAAAAGAAAAGGGCGTTTTATATGCTATTCCTGAATTAACTAATTGGTCAAATGTGGTTTGGGATATTGAAGGAGGTGCTATTATTTCTGGTCAAAACAGTGATTCATTATATGTTAAATGGGGTCAAACAGCTCCTTGGTCTGTCAATATTTTAAATACTAGCAAATTTTCCTGTGGAAATGATAGTTTGAAAATGCTCGTCAATGTACTTCCCTATAGTAAAATTGAATTAACAAATTATGAGACTATATGCAAAGGTGATAGTGCTTTTCTCCAAGGAAAGTTTCAGTTTTTGCCAGGTACATATATCGATACTTTTGATGGATTTATTTATTGTGACAGCATTGTGACAACACAGTTAACTCTCACACAGCTCGACCTGACAGTTTATACCTTTAAGAATGAACTAATGGCAAGAATTCCAGATGCACTCTATCAGTGGTATGACTGCAGTTTACATGAAAATATCAAAGGTGCTATTTTTCAAAGGTATAATTCTTTTAAAGCGGGTAGTTTCGCAGTAATTCTTAGTTATGATGGTTGCATGGATACTTCACTTTGTTATGATTGGCCACCATCTGCTTTGGAAGAGTTAAAACCCAATTCGATTAAGATTTATCCAAACCCTAATAATGGCTTAAAGCTCTTTGTTGATTTTGGTCAGCCTCATCTAAATGCAAGTACAATTGACATGTTTGATTTAGTTGGTAAAAAAATATTTTCACAAAATATAGACCCATTTACAGATCTAATAGAAATTGATCTTAGCATGGATTTCCAAACAGGAATTTATGTTGTTCAAATTACGTGTGGAAATAAACATGAAAGTTTTAAACTGGAAATAATTCGTTAAGCATTTTTAATGGATAGAATTATCAGATTTTTTGCACCTGATAGTGCTGCTTGAATAAGACCAAAACAAGCAGGACTCTATCATTGGAATCATCCTCCTGGCGATATTTAAAAATCAACAAACGAAACAGGTTTTACTGCTTTACCAGATGTGTCAAACATTAGAACCTCAGTCCAACATCTAGTCCAATTCGGAACATAAATATCGATTCATAGTTATTTATCTGTCCCCAGACTGGACCAAAATCTGCCGAAAAATTAATGAATGATTTTGGATGATAAGCTGCACCAATAAAGAGTATTATTCCAAATGCATCAAAATAGTTTTCTTGAAATTGCAGGGATGCATATTCGAATCCACCACCACAATATGGACTTAGAATTTTTTGACCATTAAGGTAATATTTCATGTCAATAAAATAACCATAACCTGTATCCTGCAATAATTTGTAAAAGGTAAATTTTGTTCCAAGCAAACCTGTTTTTGATATCCGCTCATAATTGAAAGCCATAACATGAGTTAGTAAACCATATATATTCAGGCCAATAATATTTTGCCCAAAATCAATTTGCTTTTTGCTTATTGTATGGTTTGAATCGTATAGAACTATTTTTGGAACAGCCGACACATTGTATTCTAAAAATGATGAAGGAGCTTGAGATAAACCTGAAAATCGGATCAATATTAAGAAAATTGAAAGGAAGATAAAGTATTTCATGTTTTTGTGCTTCTTTAGTAGAATCAAAGTTAATTGTTTTCGTGCTTTTTGAGGATGAAAATGATTAACCTGAATTCGGTATAATAATTCCAATAAGCCAGTAATTTGTTCAACTTTCGTATCTTAGCATAATATAGTTTTATCTACACTTTTAAATTTTTATTATGATTAGTTTACTACATCGGATGTCAGTTGTAATCTTAAGTTTTCTACTAATTACTTCAACTATTTTAATCTTGAGTAGCTGTGGGTCTGAGGATAATGCTACAGAAGTTGATGATGAAATTGCATTATTGGCAGAAGAAGAGACTTCATCTGGTTATGATGAGGAAGGGAATTTATCAGAGTTTAACGATTTTGAAGAAGATTTTGAAGAACCCGGAATTGGTAGCGAAAAAGGATTGTTAACTGGTTCAGATAAAACAGCTGATGCAAAAACAACAGTTCAAGCTCCAGCCAAGACAACAGATGAAAAATCGCTAGTTCAGCAGAAAACAACTAAAGAAACACGGAAGGAGGTAACTACAATCAATAGTCAGGAAGAAGTGCAGGAAACGAAAAAGGCTAAGGAAGTGGTTGCCAAGAATGAAACAGAAATAATTCCTAAGAAAGTAGTTGAGTCTACTTATGATGGCTGGAATATTCCTTCAAAATATGTAAGCATGACTAATCCATATAAATCAAATACAGATATGAGTATAGGCAAATCATTATATAGCAAGCTTTGCAAATCATGTCATGGTGCAAGTGGAAAAGGTGATGGTCCTAAGGCAATGTCATTAAATTCAAATATGAGATCATTTTCAAGTCCAGAATTCAAAGTACAAAAAGCAGGGATTATTTATTATAAATCCTATATTGGAAGAGACGAAATGCCAAATTTTGAGAAAAAAATCAGTGATGAAGAAGATCGATGGTTATTGATTAATTATATCATGAGTTTAAAATAAACTAAGTTTTTGCATAGTTCAAAGCACATAAATAAAATAAAACCACCCTCCAAAAGCAAAGGAGTAATTACTGATTTAGTTTATTTTTTGCTAAGAAAACCTAAGCAAGCTACCCAAATCAAATTTGATACTGATGAAGAAAGGGATGATTACAATCATCGTGTGATGCAACGATTAGGCATTGATCCAAACCGATATTCTGTATTAAACATTCACAAAATTGGTGTAGATGCTCCTGTGAGTCATGTATTTAATGAATTATTGAGATGGAATGGTGACTCCAGTTGTTGGCCAAACCATATAGCAAAAGTCGATTTTATGGGCGATGATCTGGACAGGTTGCAGATTTTGCCTTTTGGTTTTAAGAAGTATCCTTTCCGATTTATGAAAAGCTTTTTTGGCTTACAGATAATTCCTTTATTTCTTCTCCATATTATCCGTATCAAAAGGATTCCGGATGATTTTGATTTTGACAATGCCCGCTATATTTTATACGAATGTTCAGGTGGATATCCAATCGGGATATTTGTCCTCTATGTCCATTCTTCGATTCCATCCATAGGTGAGCTTGCAAAAACCCAATTGAATATTATAGTCGGTTTTGATTTTTATGGTAAAGAAAAATGGAAAAGTCAATATAAAGGAATGAATAAAATATGGGAGTATATCCATAATCGCGTAACAGCCAATGTGTTAAATCGCATGAAGCAGTTAGTAGAATGGCGAAGCGATACTATTCAGAAAAACGAATAAGATTATTGATTAAGGATTAGTAATTTGCATTTTCTCCATTAAATCGAGAGCCATTGTTCCAGGAATTCCTTCTTTATGCGCTAAAATAAACTTCACAATACGGTTGGTTGTCAGATTAATGAGCTTACGCTCAAGTTTAATTGCGTCCAAATTGCTTTCTTTTTCTGCTGACCAAACCAATGTCCACGGAATACCTTCTTTGGTGGGTATTTCAAAACCATTGTTGTGTCTGGTTATGGCATTCTTCAGGTTTTCGGTTCGGCTTTTATAAAACTTTTTTGTAGAACTTGAGTAAATTATGAAGACATGAAACATTGCATTCTTTTTTTAGATCATACAAAAGTACATAATACCCAGCCAATACGCTTTTGCGCAGCTGCTTTTAATTTTGCAGTTATTTTGAGCTTTTAATATTTGATAAATTTATGTACACTTTTTATTTTGTCATTTGTCATGTTTAAATAATAAATGCCTGAAGCCAAATTGCTCACATCCAATTGAATAGCGTTTGTTGTATTAAAATCCAGATTTCTGATTTCTCTTCCGTAAACATCCACAAGTGAAAAATTCAATTTTTCAGTGCTTTGCCTTAATACAATAAACAAGGTTTTACTCACTGGATTGGGATACATCTTCATCAGTAAATCAGTTTTCTCATCAGAAATCGAAGTGCTTCTCAATATGCTTATTAAAATTGAATCATAGCCCTCACAATCATCTTTGCTTACCTGAACCCAAATTGTATTTACTCCTTGAGGGAAGGAAGTCGAATCAACAGTTATTTGACTGCCAGTGGCATTATTGGACCATAAATAAGAATCAAATCCTAAACCGGCATCTAAAATAATCGTTTCTGCATCTATTAAACTGTCGTCTTCGCCAAGATAAACCACAGGATTTTCAATAACACCAATGCTATGCGAAACACTGTTAACACATTGCATGTTGGAGGTTACTACTAGCTTAACAACAAAGGTTGATGCACTACCATAACTATGCGTATTGTTTGTTTGAGAATTTTGATTACCATCACCTAGGTCCCATAAATAATCCATACTACCGCTACTAAGGCTGGATGTATTTGTAAAAATAAATTGGTTATTGTTTTTACATTGCTCGTCATCATTAATGTTGAATGAGGCAATGGGTTCTGGAGAAACAACAATGGGTTTTAAAATTGAATCTTTACAGCCATAATTTGACGTTACAACATGTTTAATTGTGAATATGCCTTCATTCAAATAGCTATGATTGCTATGCTTGCTTGTGGCAAAGTTTCCATCAGCCAAATCCCAGAAATAATTCTTGATACTTCCAGAACTGATATAGGAGTTGTCATAAAAGTAGAACAAATTGCCTGTAAAACATTGTCCTGTATCATTCAAAAATATACTGGCTCTGGGTTCTGGTCTGGCATAAACATCCTTTATTAAACTGTCTTTGCATCCATATGACGAGTTTGAAACCAGCTTAACAGGGAAAGTTCCTGCCTGCAGATAGCTATGCGTAGGAGAATTAATGCCAGAAAAAGTAGCATCGCCAAAACTCCATAAGGATGACACTGAGCCGCTTGATGTATTGCTAAAAACAAAGTTATTGACACTCAGGCATTGGCTGCTGTCGTTGCTTGTAAAGGCTGAAATTGGATGTGGTCTGACATGTACCAGTTTTGTCGCGCTATCCTTGCAACCATAAACTGTTGTTGAGATTAATTTAACCGAATAAGATCCATCCAGTGTGTAGGTATTGGAGGTAGGAGTATTAAAAGATGTATTGTTATTACCAAAATCCCAGAAAAAACTGGATGAACCAGTTGAAGTATTGTGGAATACAAAATTGTTTCCACTTAAACATTGATCTGAATCATTAATTATAAATGATGACTTTGGGTGTGGTTTTACATATGCAGTAGTAGTCACACTGTCCTGACAGCCAATTGAACTGGTGGTTACAAGTTTTACATCATAACTACCTATATATTGATAGCTTTTTGGTGCAGGGTTTAAAGCTGTTGAATAGGTGCTGTCACCAAAATCCCAAAAATTAGATACCGATCCTGTGCCGCAATATTTAAATGAAAAAGAGTTGCCATGTAAACATCGATGCAGTAAATGTGAAATACATGTGCCGGGTTTTGGCTGAACGGTTAAAGTTAAAGAACTTGTGTCGATACAACCATACATAGATATGGCGGTTAAAACAGCTGTAAAAGTATCGGCTGTTACATAAGTATGAGATGGAGACATTGCTGTGGAAGTATCATTATCACCAAAATCCCATAAATATGTTGATGCAGCTGAAGAAGTATTGGTGAAGCTAAACACATTTCCGTTTAAACACTGATTGTTGTTGTTGACTGTGAATCCGCTGCTTGGCAATGAGCGAATAATTACATCAAGAGTATCCGTGCTGGAGCATCCACCGGCTATATCAGTAACTTCCAGCACATAAGTTGAGTTTGATGAAGGCATCACATAAATCTGAGCATTTGTTCCAATAACAGTACTTGATAAAGTCATCCATGTGTAACTATATCCAGAAACAGGATTAGGTCCTATTAATACAGAATCACCAGGACATAAATCGGCATCAGCACCCGCATTTGCAGTTGGCTGACTATTGATTTGTCTACTAATAATTAGCGTGTCATTAAAAACAAATCCATCCGTTTGTCCATTTGGGGATGAGCTCCAAATTGTTAAGCCTGGATTTGTATTTCCAGTGAAATAGAAGTTTCCAAGAACAACAGTATCAGGCTGATTTGTCGCTAAATTTCCAGTCCAGGAGTAAGGAGACTGACTGCTGTTATTCACTTTCCAATTTAGGGTGGCATTTGTTAAGTTATTGCTACCATAATTCATCAACACTACTTCCACTTGATGATTCCCTTCGCACACAACAGCAGATGGACTAATCAAGGAAACTATTCCAGCATCATTCGTTACTGGTGGTAATTCATCAGCTCCAATATCCGGATTAGTAGGATTCCTGTTTTCACCATCAATATCTGTACTAATCCCATTGATTGGTTCACCAGCATTTCGTAATGCATAATTTGTATAATGTAAATCGGTTGATGAAACATACTGGGGATCAACCGACATCGAATTAGCATCTTTAGCTGTAGCAGTTTGTAAATTAGCCAAACTGCTGTATGCAGCTCCCCAATAAGCAAATTGACTACTTTGTGTTTTCAGGTTATTTCTGTTGCTACCACTAATGTGTGACGCGCTGTAAATATTAAAAACACTGCCCGCTGCCAATATGATATTGTTGTTTTTCATCACAATATTAGCCGAGCTTGTACTGCTTGTTAATATTCCTGCATTAGTAGTAGATGTGCCGGTTAAATTAATGCTGTTAAATACAATTTTCTGATGATTTACACCATCCAATAAAATAGCAGTAATACCACTTTTTGCAATGAAATTATTTGCCGTGATGCCTGGTGAAGTTGCAGTAGCCGTGCATCCACTTTGATGAATGCCTACATCTGTTTTTCCATTGTAAAAATAATTTCCAATGACTGCATTTGCACTATCACAATCCAATAGTTGCAAATCGTAGTTATTGGCTACATTCGAAATCGAGTTTAGAAAGGTGTTTCCATTAATAACAACTCCATCATTATATGCTATTTGAACAGAACTGCTGTAAGCACTATC
>JABINZ010000280.1 GCA_018698135.1 Bacteroidota bacterium | reverse complement strand
TGATAAAACCTAACAGGTGGCCTTGCTCCTGTTTGGTTGAAATATAGAATAAATATCAATAAGTTTCCCTTTCGACCTATCAGGTTTTATTCAACCAGATAGGTCTGATGCCAACAAACAACAAATATGTTCACATTCACAATAATTTCATGTAAACTTTGTTAATATTCTTTTAAACTTAAAAAAAACTCACATGAAAAAATTACTGATTATCTTTCTGCTCTGCTCATCAACTTTTGTCTTTGCTCAGGATCTTGTCACTAAAAAAGGCGTAAAAATCCTACCTGAAGCAAAATCTTTTGCCTTTGGACTTGATGCAACTCCCATACTTAATTTCGCAGGAAATATGTTTAATGGGGATAATAACAACTATTTCAGACTAGGCATGTTAAGAGGCCTGAGTATTAATATGAAATACCTTAAATCAGAAAATATGGCTATCCGAATGGCTATTAATCCGATGCTGCATTCTGTTAAAGATGAAGAGCTTGTAGTGGATGACCTTATACTTCCAGGCGATCCTTATAACAATGCTAAAGTGAGTGATCTCACTATATCAAAAAATCATGGATTAATGGTGTATGGAGGTATTGAAAAAAGAAAATCCAAAGGACGAATGACTGGATATGTAGGTGCCGACCTAGGTCTTGGATTTTCAAATTATACACACGAATACATTTATGGAAATGAATTTTCAGTGACCAATCCTTATCCTACGTCAACTTATCATGGCAAGAATTATGACGGTTATCGGGTTACTTCCTATAATGATGGTTTAGCATTTATTTCGAGTCTCAGACCATTCGTTGGACTTGAATTTTTCATCTGTCCAAATATTTCGTTAAGTGCTGAATACGGAATTCTAGCAGAATTAAGTATGAAGAAACAAGGAAAAGCGACTTCTGAGCTATGGGCTCCCTTTACACAACAAGTTAGGGAACAGACAACAGCTATAGGTGAAGAATTGGACTTTGATATACAAGGCGATAACTTAAATGGAGCTGTGGGATTGTATATCTATTTCAACTAAAAATTATCAGGCTCGCAGATCTAGTACAACAACACACAAATTAAACCTGCCCCAAGTTTTGTGTTATCACTAACAACAATAAGTCAAAAACTAGTTGGTGATAACACCAACTAAGGCAAAAGCTGTGAGGTTTATCATTGCCGAATTAGCAAATTAAGCTTAGTCCTCCCTATTCATCACATCATTTTGCCTGAGAATACTTTCCATGTGAATAAGAGAAACCAATTTCACCAGAAATTCTCTTGACAAACCCATTTTTCGTCCAATTTTGGTATTGAGATTAATGGTTTTTTGCCAACGTCTTAATTGAAAAATAGTGAGATTATTTTTCTTTTTATACTCCCCAATCTGCTCAACAATTTCCATGCGCTGAGAAAGAAGTTCTATCATTTGTTGATCAATGCTATCGAGTTGTTCTCTGAACACTTCCAGCTTATCGTGCTTTAAATTGCTTTCAAAAACAAAATGGCTATAGGTTAAGCTATCCAATAAAAGACTTAACTGCTGTGGTGACATTTGTTGTTTGGCATCACTCAAGGCGCTTTTTGGATCAATATGACTTTCAATCATCAATCCATCCATTCCCAAATAGAGTGCTTTTTGTGCTATTTCAAAAATTGAATCTACGTTTCCAGCAATATGACTAGGATCACAAATAATGGGTAAGTTAGGAAATCTGCGTTTTAGTTCCAGAGGTATCTCCCACTTGGGAATATTTCGCAAAGCTGTTTTTTCAAAAGGGAAAAAGCCCCTATGAACAACTGCAAGTTTTGAAACCCCTACTTTATTGAACCTTTCCAATGTTCCAATCCACAAATCGATATCGGGATGTATTGGATTTTTAATCAGTACTGGAATGTCAATGCCTTTTAATGCATCAGCAAGTTTGCGAATATAAACGGGGTTTGAACTTGAGCGTGCTCCTATCCATAAAATATCAACTTCATTTTGCAAACATGCTTCAATATCTTCAGGTGTAGTTACTTCTACAGTAGTGAGTAAACCGGTTTCCTTTTTCGCTGTATTCAGCCACTGCAAACCAATATTGCCGACTCCTTCAAATGAATTCGGACTGGTTCGGGGCTTCCAAATACCTGCCCTGATTACTTTAACCCTATCAATTTTCTTCAGAGCTAAAGCCGTATCCAATAATTGCTTTTCGGTTTCTGCACTGCAAGGACCGCTTATAATAAGTGGTTTATCTTTCAATAAAGGATTCCAGGTTGATATTGCTTGTAAGTTTAGTGCTGCCAAGTGATTATTTTTCTTGGGCAAATTTACAAAATATCGATAGCATACTATAGCTTTTGTAATTCAACAGTAGGAAAGCCTTTATCTCCTTGCTGATTATAAAAACTTATGAAACGAAACTTGTATAAAAATCCATCAGTATCCTGAATAATATATACATCCTGGGAATTAACTTCATAGGTTCCATTGGTAAAGCTATACTTTTTCCACTCATAGCCAATAATATCGCGTTGATTCAGCAAAGACAAATGATTGACGGTGGAAAAGGAAATGTTATCAAAATCTGTATCCTTCAGAACTGTGGCCAACACTTTAAACGGATTTAACAGAACACCTAAAACCAAATAAGGAACAGCTTCTCCTTCATCGGTATACAAAACGTGTGAATATTGTGTGAAGTGTAAATCCCAATTCGTTTTCAAAGGTTCGATATTAACTTGTTTACCTCCATTTTTAAAAGAAAAATAAGCATAATTTCTATCGGTATCTTTTGGAATTAGCAAACTATCTTCCTTGCCACCATCCAGTTCAGCATATTTCAAATAATACCCTTCATTGTAAGCCAGCAGCTGTATTTTCCGATAACCCAATTGATTACCTTCTTCATTCATTCCTAAATCAATGGCATAAACTGATTTATATGAAATTGGTGGATTTTTAGATAAATCAGCCCATTTACCAATGGCCATAGAATCAGTATGTCCTGATGGCTCATCAAATTTCCAATTGCCTCCGGTTGTATCAAATGCAGCATAAAAATTAGTTACACCAACGACAAGCATTTTCATGAATTTTGAATTGTTCATAATGATACTATAGCCGGTATCTGAACTCTCAAATGCCAGATCCCAATCGGTTTTATGATTAGAGGAAATCACTTTATTTGTTCCCAAGTCAAAATAAACCTGATACTTATAATCCTCAGCCATTTCAATTTCAGCAGATTGTATATCTCCAGAATTGTGCTTTGGAACCAACACATCCTTTTCAAAACAAGACTGCAATCCAACCATGGATAATATCAAAAACAATATGTATAGGTTCGTTTTCATTAATATGTATTAAATACATAAGCAAGTTTGAAAAACATAGTTCGACCCCATGCAACAGGTGTGTTTCCACCTCCATCAGTATGCACTCCACCACTGCTGCCAATGCCTACAATATTTGTGTTATCAAATAAATTTTTCACACCGGCTGATACCTCCAATTTGTCTTTCACAAATCGTCTTCCAAACGACATATCCATGCTGTGATAATCGCTAATATAGCCTTCACTTATCACCCCATTATCACTTAAATAAAATTGTGGCAATTTGCCGTTATACTTATAATAAACTGAAATGAAAAACTTGTACTTTACGTTCTTGTATCTTAGGTTTGCACTCACATCTTTGCTATAGGTAAAATCAGCTAATGTCGGATTTTCATCTGTAAAAGAATTATATCGTCCGGTTAAGGAAAAGCCCGTCTTTACTGTAAATCGGGGGTGCATCTGATAAGTGAAATTAAACTGACCACCATGTGTTTTAAAATGATCAACATTAATATATGAATAGTGAGTGGCATCCTCGGCAGCAAGGGTAATTATATTTTCGATAATATTATTAAAAAGAGAAGTCTCAAAACCAAAATTATGCTTTGATTTACTGAATTTATAAGCTGCTGATAAACTGAAATTATAAGCGTATTCTGCCTGCAAATTTTCGTTGCCAATAATGTTGTGATTTACATCCACAAAATACAAATACAATTCCTTTAAAGATGGCGCTCTAAATCCCCTTGCATAAGATGCTCTGAACAGCAGTTTTTGAGCTGCCTGCCATTTTATATTTAGTGAATGAACCAAAGGTGCCTCATAACGTGTATTATAGGCATATCGCAAACCAGGTTGAAAAGTTAATAGATTGCTTGGGCTGTATTTCACACTTAAAAAAGCAGCATAATCACCTATATTTTGAGATTGATTCAGTATGCGTTTACCACCTCCACTTTCAATATTAAAATCGTAGCCCAACTGGTAATTGAATTTACTTTCCTTCTTGCTTTTACTGAAAGTACCTCTTAACAAATAGGCATGAAACAAGCTGGTATCATGATCGAATTCATAGGAGGTTAAGTTTTGTTCCAAAGTGGTTAAATCGGTGAAATAGGTTTGTTTAGCACGATTGAATGAGGAATAGGAAAATAATATATTCAGAAATCGGTCGCTTTTCAGTTTTGCACTGAAATCCAATTTATTAGCCAAGCGAATGGTTGTAAAATATTGATCAAAAGCATTTTCAAAATATGGAGCCTGCAAATCGCCTTTATCCTGCAATAATTCATGAAAAAAGGAAGCAGAATACTTAAACTTCATTTTCTTTAGGTCATAAATATAATACGCATCGGTGGTGTATTGCCTTTTGGGATTCCATTGCTTCGACCGTACACTATCAGTTTCACTATAGCCACCAAAAAAATTCCTGGCAGCTGAAATAGAGTAAATATGGTTTTTCTTTTTTCCGGAAATAATTCCCGAAAAATTGTACACACCAACTGATTCATAATAGGTATCGAAAGCTGTTGAAAACCGAGCCAATTTGCTTTCTTTGGTTATAATATTTATCGCTCCTGCCAATGCATTGCTTCCGTAGATAACCGACATAGGCCCTTCCACAATTTCAATATGATCGACATTGTGCAGATTCAGCTGACTGAGATCAATATTACCATCCATCCGCCCAATTACAGGAACTCCATCTATCAACAATTTTATGTGCTCGCCTGACAAACCTTGCATGCTCATTTTGGATCCAAGGGAGTTGTCCTGTGAGGTTCTTATATTCAGCTCTGTAGCCAACAATTCGCTCAGGTTATTGGCTCCTTTTTCACTAATTTGGTTTACATCAATCACCTTCACTTTGTAGATTGATTGATCGGCCTTAACAGGTGTGTATTGGGCAGTTACCACAAATTCATTCTCCTGATAACTGGAAGGCAACAGCTCAAAAATCAAATTCTCAGATGCTGTTATGGTATCTATCAGGTTTTCAAAACCAATATATGAAATTACAATAATGTTTCGCCCATTTGCTTGAACTGTAACAAATCCATTTTCATTGGTGGTAACAAATTGCTTCTCTTTGGTCAGCACATTTTCCAGACAAATATTGGCAAAAGCAAGCTGTTCTCTTGAGTATTTATTAACGACACGGATGTTAATATCCTGTGCAATCAGTTCTCCTGAAAAAAGGAGAACCAAGGCAGATATAACAAACAGCTTCTGTACTAATCGTTTTGACATGAACAACAATCGATCGCTTAATTAATAACAAATTGCTGAACCATTGTTCGGCCATTAACATTAATTTTAGCAATATAATTTCCTTGGCTTAAGGATAATGAATTCAAACTAAGCCTACTTAAACCTGTACTATGCTCAAATTTGGTGGAGTGTACTTTTTGTCCCATCATTGTGTAAATGTCAAGACTGACTTGTGCATTTTCAACAGCATGCAAAACAAAGTTTAAATTTCCTGCCCTTGCAGGATTTGGATAAACAACAAATTCAGCTTGCTTAATGCCCTGATCGTTATAAACAGAGCTTCCACCAATATTTTTTGTATTAAAAACAACTTTACCCGTTCCGGTAGATCCACTCACAAAATCAGTAAAATAAAGTTTGTAAATATTTCCATTTATATCTGAAACAAAATACAACAAAGAATCCACCATATAATAAACCGGAGGCATACCGTTTGATGCTTTCCAATCTCTTCCTATAACAGATATTGAAGTTGAGTCGAATGTTTCATTTACATAATCCTCATATGTGCTTTCTTCTTGTCCCACAACTCGTGCAACATAGACTCCTTCATTCGTTAAAACACCCATAACCGGATAATCGACAGGAGTAGGTCCCATGTATACTTTGTCGACATATTTTGTAAAAACCATGTCCCAATCTGTTTTGGCTGGCTGACGATCTCTGACAACATCATTGGACAGATCATAAGCAACAAAATCTTTAGTCATATATGTATTGCAATCGAGTACAACTGATTTTTCTTGCGAACCATCCAACATAGCATACATAAAATGATATTTATTTTTTGATGATTCCTTTTTAACTAGCCATATTTTCCTGAAAGACTGATCGGTTAACTTTATGATATAGAATGAATCAGCAATTAAATTATGGGTGGTTGAATTGTAATTACACCAGCCGTAATCGGGATGTGTTCCTGCATGTGCAGAAAAAGCACCTTCTTCCCAATCAGTTAGGCTATTATTCATCGCTTTCCAGCCAGAAAGTCCGCTGGTATCAGCTGACATCCAACCCGATGTATCTCCATTTTGATAGGTGTAAAGCACAACTCCTGATCCACCATTAATGATAATGGAAGAGCTCATGATGTTGGTTCTAAAAGCAATATCCCACATAAAGCGGTCTTCTTCAGCAACATTTCCATTCGCAAAACTATAGAAAACATCATTTGCATAATCGGAACCCATTTCAATTGAATCACCTTCAAAAAGCTGTAAAGTGGTTGAAGTTGCCTGTGTGTATAGTAAGAGGAGAATGCTTAAACTTAGTATTAATTTTTTCATGATTATTATGTCGTTATTTAAAAAAAATGACAACAGATTCACACAATCTGCTGAATGAAAAACGAATGAAAAAATAAAACTTAACCTTTTCCTGATTGACAAAAGTTCGATTGTCCAAAGGTTCAAACCAAGCCTGTTTTATCCTTCATTTTTCACATGCAATTTTACTGCGAACAATCTGAAGATAATCTGAAGTTGATTATTATTTGAATATTTATGTATTTCAATAATGCAATGCTTTATTTATTCACCTAGGCTTTCACAAAAGGCATTGTTAACTAAATCCCTTTATCAATTCACATTAAATTTATATCTTAGCTGTCCGAAGAATCTAAACATTAATTTATGACAAAATCATTTACTCTAATTTTAGTTTTATCACTGTTTTTACCATTTTTTGTTTTTTCACAGACCAAAGCCGAAGACCAAACCATTAAGGTAAGTTGTCAGGTAGAAACATCAACACCAAAAATTATTTTTAGCTGGCCAGCTGATGCAAGCGCTGAATACTACGTTATTTCGAAAAAAGAAATTAATGCCAGCAGTTGGGGGCCAGCTTATGCTAACATTGCCGACACCTCAACTTATTTTGTAGATGATCAGGTTAGAAGCGGAGAAGCATATGAATACAAGTTTTATAAAAACCGAGGAATAGGCAACTTAAAAGGTTACAGCTATCTATATGCCGGGATTGAAATGCCTGCCATTGAATACAGAGGCACCGTAGTTTTATTAGTTGACAGTAATTATGTAATTGATCTCAAAACAGAAATTGACCGTTTAGAAATGGATTTAATTGGAGATGGATGGCGAATTATTCGACACGACATTTCAAGAGGGACAAGCGTTTCGGATATACGCGATCTGATTATTGCCGATAAAACAGCAACACCAGAGTTAAGTACTGTTTTTCTATTAGGACATATTCCTGTGCCCTATTCAGGAAATATTAATCCGGACGCACACGGTGATCACCTTGGTGCATGGCCAGCTGATTTGTATTATGGTGAGATTGATGGAAGTTGGACAGATGCATCCATTAACAATGTAACAGCTTCAAGAGATGAAAATGACAATATACCCGGAGATGGGAAATTCGATCAAAGTGTAATACCATCTGATGTTGATTTAGAAGTTGGTCGTGTTGATTTATACAATATGCCCGCTTTTGCCTTAAGTGATGTGGAATTAATTCGTCAGTACTTAAATAAAAATCATGATTTCCGTCATGCCATATTAAAGGCAGAAAAAAGAGCCCTGATTGATGACAATTTTAAAAGTTATGATGAAGGATTTGCACAAACGGGTTGGAGATATTTTTCTGCCATGTTTGGTGCTGACAATGTGAGTGCTCTTGATTTCTTAGGCACACTGGCAACAGAATCCTACTTATGGGCTTATGGTTGTGGAGGAGGATCCTATACTTCTTGCGGAGGAATAGGCAAAACAACCGATATTGCTGCAACCACTATCAAAGCTGTTTTCACTCCCTTATTCGGTTCTTATTTTGGCGATTGGGATGCCCAAAACAATTTCCTTCGCGCACCTCTGGCTGCCCCCACATCTCCATTAGCCACTTTTTGGGCTGGGCGACCTCATTGGCATATCCATCACATGGACTTAGGAAAACACATTGGTTATTCAACCAGGCTAACGCAAAATAACAGCAGTTTATATCCAGCTGGTTATGGCGCTCGCTGGGTTCATGTGGCATTAATGGGCGACCCAACTTTGAGCATGCACATAGTTGAACCAGCTACTTCATTGAAAGCCGACAGCGTTGGAAACGTAACTGTTCAACTAAACTGGACTGCTTCAGCTGATCCTGATATTTTAGGATATGAAATATTCCGGGCAAATAGCCTCAAAAGCAAGTTTGAAAAAATTAATAGCAATTTGGTTATTGGCAACTCTTATTTAGATGAAGCCTCACTCAATGGAAACAATGTGTATATGATACGTGCAATGAAACTTCAGGTTTCAGGTAGTGGAAGTTTTTATCAACTTAGTCAGGGGATTTTTGACTCCACCTCCACCAATTGGCCTACATCCCTTCAGGAAAAGGAGGCTCAAGCAATCGTCAGCACGTATCCCAATCCTACGAAAGATGAATTAACTGTTTTAATAAAAAGAAATCAGGCTAAAGATGTTCAAATTAGTTTGTCAAATGCTGTAGGACAGCAACTTTATCACAACCAGCTTCAGGATGCACAAAATGAGCTGATCGTAAAACTTCGTTTGGCAGAATATGGCAAAGGCATCTATTTTCTCAACATAAATTCAGACGCTACTACTTCTATTCGTAAAATAATTGTTGAATAAAACAAATCATCATGAAAAAAATTGGATTCTTATCAATTTTACTTTTCCTGTTTAGTTTAACCTATGCTCAAGATGGAAAAGATGGAGCAAAACAATTGGCTGAAAAAGGAGCCAATAAAATTCGCTTCGAAGAATACAAAGACGGGATTAAACTTTACAAGAAAGCCTTGAAAATTGACAAGAAAAATATCGATTATAAATACAACATTGCCTATGGTTATTATATGTTAGGCAAGGGGAAAAAAGCCTGGAAAATTATTGATCCTGTTTTAAAAGAAAACACCAATCTCAAAGACTATCATGCTTTTTTAGCCAATTTATACGAATCGCTTGGCAAGGAATACAACATTAAACCAAAAGAAGTTATTGTAAAAGGCCCTTCTTCTGCAAAGGAATATGCACACGAAGCCATGCAAATGATTAATTCTGATCCTGCCAAAGCCCGCTTGTATTTCGACCATGCAATTAATTTGCAACCCGATGAAGCAGAGTATTATTATCAGGCTGCCAAATTATATGCTGGAACTGTGGAGCGTATGTGGACGCTGATTTATGGTGAAATTTTTGTCAACCTCGAGAAAACCACCGAAAGAACGCTGGAGATTAAAAAGCTCATGATGGATACCTGGCGAAATTCAATTACCATCAATACAGCCGATGAAGTAAGTGTTGAACTTACACAAGAAAAAGCAACTTATGGATTGGATAAATTTGATGAGAAAAAGTTTGTTGTCAACTTTGCAGAATCATATGAAACCACACTTGAAATTGGACTCTATCGACTTGAAGATGGCTTGTCGTTAACCAATATGTATTTTTATTACCGGGATTTTGTCAATTATTGGTTTCGTAAAAAGGAATTGGAATATCCCTGCTTTATTTTTGAATGGGAAAAAACAATCTCAGAATCGGATCATCTTGAAGCCTATATTTTCTGGCTTTTCAAAGATTCCTTCCCTGCTGAATACAATGACTGGATCAAAATTTTCAGTAAACAAATGGCTTCATTCGAAAGCTGGTTTGCCAACAACCAAATGAACATTACAGAGTATAATCGGGTAAATGGCGTGAAGTATTGAGGAGTAGGAAGTTATGAATTAAAAGTTAAAAGTTGAAAGTTCTCAATCGTTCTTAATTCGTTGTTCTATTGTTCTCCTGTTCTATTGTTCTAACATTAGTTAAAAGTTAAAAGTTGCAGGTTACAAGTTCTTAATTCGTTGTTCATTTGTTCTATTATTCTACTTTTTTAACATGAGTTAAGAGTTGGAAGTTGAAAGTTAAAAGTTACAGGTTGTTAAAGGTTCTTAATTCGTTGTTCAATTGTTCTATTATTCTATTGTTCGAAAATGAGTTAGGAGTGTGAAGTTGGGAGTTATGAGTTGCAAGAAACGAGAAACGAGCAACCAGAAACCAGAAACCAGAAACCAGAAACCAGAAACCAGAAACAAGAAACAAGAAACAAGAAACGAGCAGCAACGAGCTACGAGCAACCAGAAACGAGAAACGAGCAACCAGAAACCAAAAACCTAGTACCCCTGCGCAAGCACATCAGCAATATGCATCACTTTCATTTCTTTGTTTTGCTTTTTCAGATAACCTTCAATATGCATCAGGCAACTACTATCGGTTCCAACAATATAGTCGGCACCTGTTGCCAGCGCATTAATTGTTTTTTGATCCGCCATGGCTGAAGAGATGGGTTCCATTTTAACAGCAAAAGTACCTCCGAATCCACAGCAGGTTTCGCTTTCTTTCATCTCAATAAGCTCCAATCCTTTTACATGTTTGAGTAGTTCACGCGGACCATTTTTAATATTCATTCCCCTAAAAGCACTGCAGGAATCGTGATAGGTGATTTTGGCATTAAACTCAGCACCTACATCTTTTACGTTGAGTACATCGGTTAAAAAACTGCTAAACTCGTAGGCTTTGCTTTGAATTCTTTTATAATCGCTGCGCTTGGAAGAATTAATGAAAAAATCTTCGTAGCTGTCTTTCACCATTTTAATACAAGAAGCCGAAGGACTTACAATATATCGGTTTCCTTTAAAATCATTAACAAATTTTTTGGCAATTTTAAAGGCTTCTTGCTTATAACCGGCATTAAAAGCGGGTTGACCACAACACGTTTGGTTTTGATTGTAGTGTACTTTACAACCTAATTTCTCCAGCACCTTTACCATGTTAAATCCGGTTTCAGGATACATGAGATCGATGTAACAGGGGATAAATATATCTACTTCCATTATT
The DNA here is from genome assembly GCA_018698135.1 of Bacteroidota bacterium. Taxonomy (NCBI): domain Bacteria; kingdom Pseudomonadati; phylum Bacteroidota; species Bacteroidota bacterium. The sequence goes on along the minus strand of JABINZ010000280.1, from coordinate 20,616 downwards.
CAGTCCTAATTTTCAACTACAAAAGTATTGAAAAAACAGTCATCTTTTACTTAGGAATCAAAATCATGTAATTGTTTTGAATAGGCTCTCCATTTTTCCAGTACCGCAGAAAAATCAGCAGGTAAATCGGATGTAAAATGGACTTCTTTTTTAGTTTCAGGATGGATAAACCCCAAGGTTCGTGCATGCAAAGCTTGACGGGGAATAAGTTTAAAGCAGTTATCGATGTATTGCTTGTATTTCGTAAAAGACGGACCACTGATAATTCGGGCTCCACCATATGTTTCATCATTAAATAAGGGATGACCTATAGAAGCCAGATGTGTTCTGATTTGGTGTGTGCGACCCGTTTCCAATTTACATTCCAGCAAAGTACAATAATGAAATCTTTCCAACACCTTATAATGGGTAATGGCATGTTTCCCATCTTCCGTAGCCGCAACAGAAATCATTTTTCGTCTATCCTTGGGATCACGAAGTACATTTTTCACAATACTTCCTTCATCGGCTAAAACATCGCCCCAAACCAATGCTGTGTATAATCGACTGATGCTATGATCAAAAAATTGCTTGGCTAAAAAACTCAAACTAAAATCCTCTTTGGCAATAAGCAATAATCCGCTTGTATCCTTGTCAATTCGATGCACCAAACCAGCCCGATAATCATTGTTTTTATCCGCAGGTAATTGATCGAAATGATAGACCAGCGCATTCACCAAAGTACCTGTAAAATTGCCATATGCAGGGTGTACGACCATTCCTGCTTCTTTGTTAACAATCAACAACTGATCGTCTTCATACACAATGTTAATGGGTATATTTTCAGCTTTCACTTCCTTGTCGCGTGGAGGCTGTGGAAGCAGAATCAAAATCAGGTCGTTGGGTTTTACTTTATAATTGTTTTTTACGGCTTTTTCATTCACTAAAATACAGCCACTTTTGGCTGCATTCTGAAGCTTATTTCGGCTTACATTCTCTATCCTGTTTAAAAGGAATTTATCAATGCGAACAGGTATTTGTCCGGCATCAACTGTAATTCTGTAATGCTCAAAAAACTCTTCTTGTTCTGATTTATTTGCTTCATCTGACATGCTTCAAAATTAGCTAAAACAATTTATAAACTTTTATTTCTTAATATCTGGGATGTTTGCTATATTTGCCTGATTCAAATCATAACTATATTGTATACATTTAATCAAATGCTAATATTATGAAAAAACGTTTTACACTTTTGTTATCCTCGTTAGTGTTTTTACTTGTTGGTACTAACATTTCTAAAGCACAAACATATTGTACTCCAGCTTATTCAAGTGGATGTACATATGGTGATGGTTTAACCAACATTTCCTTTGGAACAACAAATCAAGCCGTGGCTTGTGCAGGAACTCCTGCCTATTATCATGATTGGACTTCAGGTAATGTGGCTACCCTTATCCCTGGAACTACTGTTTCAATTTCTTTTGTTGCTGGCTATAGCAGCACATATGTAACAGTTTGGATTGATGTCAATAGTGATGGCACATTTCAATCTTCTGAAATTGTAGTAAATGGATATAATTGTGTAGCATCAGGCACCACTTACACAACAACCTTTACCGTTCCTGCCGGGAATTATGGTACAAAAAGGTTGAGATTCAGAACCAATTGGCTGGGTTCAACTTCAGATCCTTGTGGAAATGTTACTTATGGTAATTCTGGCGATTTCAATGTTGACATTCCTGCTCCGGCAAAAATGTTTCTTGGCAATATAACGGCAACACAGGATACCAGTGATTGTTTTATCAGTCAGAATTTGGTGAAAATTATGACAGCAACCGTTAATACATATAATGGTATTGCCGATCCACTTCCTATTGATACAGTTTGGTTTTCAACAAACGGAACAACCAATGCTGCTGACATCAAAAACGTTAGAATTTTCCATACCGATGGAAATCCACTTAGTTCTTACAACCAATTGGGCGATCCTATTGCGAATCCCAATGGTACATTTATGTTTGTTTTCGATTCGGGAACAGTACTCGGATATGGTGACAACCATCTTTACTTAGCATATGATATTTCTTATACGGCCACTCCTGGCAATAAAATTGACTGTCAGCTTTTAGCTGCCCGTATTAACGATACAATTAGAACTGCTGGCACAGCTGGTAATCCTGCTGGCAACAGAACAATTGTTCATCCTAAAGATTACACAAACTATTGTGCCTATAACAGGACATCTGGTTTGAACTATTTAATTGGATTAACACGTGTTATTTTCGGAGACATTGATCACACATCAGGTGTTTTCGCAGCAACCGGTAATTCAGTTGATTTTTATACTGATGACATTGCAACAGTATATAGTCAGCAAACATATCCGATTATGATGCAGCATGCTGCTTTTAACGGAAGAATGGCAAAACTATATGTTGATTGGGATAATAACTCCTATTTTGAATCAAATGAATTGGTTGCAACCTATAATGGATTAGCTCCTGCAACCATTATTAATGATAATATTACAATTCCATGTAATGCCACTGTTGGTTATCACAGAATGAGAATATCTGTCGATTCAGATGGCGCTGGCGCACCTGCTTGTGGAAATACAACAACTGGTGAAGCTGAAGATTATTTAATGTTTATTGCTCCATCAGGTACTCCTGTTGTTACATTTACACCGGAAAAACCACTTAATTATGTAGGTGGACTCACCCAGTTAGTTCCTGAATCTTCCGTTGGTGGAAACATCAATTATATTTGGGATTATGACAATGATAACACATGGGATGATACAACAACCATGAATGGTGCTTATGCATTTACAAGTGCAGGTACAAAAACTGTTCGCGTTAGAGGTGTACTTTATGGTTGTACAGATACTATATTAGGTGCTGTATATTCAGGTACTATAAATATTTTAGCGCCAACTACAGCTCCTGGTGTTAATTTCATTACCAACTTAAATACCATTACCCCTTCTATTCCTATTGAAATTACTGACCTTTCAACATTAGGTCCAAACGAATGGAAGTGGACTATTACTCCGGTTTTAGCTGGTAACGGTCAGCCTGCTTTCACTATTTCTGATGATACAGAACAAAATCCAACTGTTCAATTCCATGAAATTGGAACATATACAGTTGAATTATGGGCCAAAAACATCATTGGATCTGCAACCAATACAAAAGTAGATTACATCAGTGTTGGTAAAGAAAACATCATGTGTACCGATGCAAGTACTAAACTTCGTTCCGGTTATATTTATGATGATGGTGGAAAATATGGTAATTATGCTGATCAGGCTGGTAACACTTATGTTACGTGTACTTATTTGATTGAGCCAAAATGTGCTTCATCTGTATCGCTTGACTTCCTTGACTTTGATGTATGTTCATACAACAGTACAGGTTGTATCAATCTAACAGCTGGAGATAACATCCGTATTTATGAAGGTAAAAACAATTCAGGCACTCCTTTACATTTAGGTGTTAAAGATATTTTAGGCAACCCAATGTTCCCATTAGGTTTCCAAAATGGAGGAGGTAATTCTCCTGTTATCGTTCCTTCAGTTACCTCATCAACAGGTTCAATGTTTATTGAATTTAACAGAAACTGCGGTGGTGTTGGAACAGGTTTCGAAGGATTTTGGTCAACAACCATTTTCACTCCTTCACCTCCAACAGCAATTATTGCTGGTCCTACAACTGTTTACAGATTAAAAACTATAGAATTTGCCAGTATTTCATCTGGTTACGATTTAGATTATTTCTGGGATTTAAATGGTGATGGTTTTAACGACACATACGATTCATTAACTTCATGGGTATATACAGCTACTGGTAATTATACCATCAGACTTATTGTTCAGAGTTGCGATTTCTTGGATACATCTTATATCAGCTTAACTGTTATCAATCCAATAGCAGCTCCTGTTGTTGATTTCGAAGCAGATTATGTTCGTACAACAAAAGTGAATCCATTAACTATAATGGATAAGTCAGATAATACTGTTTATTCCTATTTCTGGTCTATTGATCCTCCTACCTTCAATTTCTTGAATGGTACAGATCAAAACAGTTCAGATATTCAGGTACAATTCACTGAATTGGGTACTTATACTGTAAAGCTTATTTGTTACAATGCAGTTGGAATCGACTCCATGGTAAAAGTCAGCTATATTAATGTATATAAGAACTGTGAGCCAGGTGTTGCCAACCTAAATGCCGACCTTGGTATGTCTGAATTCATGTTACAGAATTTAGCTGGTGATACCTTAATCAGGAACCTTTCTTCTATTGGACAACGATCATATACAGATTATTCCCAATCGAAAATTGCTGATTTATATCTTACAGGATCCTATAAAATTACTGTAAAGAGAAATTCAAATTTCAATAACATCAACTGGACAGTATTTGCCGACTTAAACCAAGATGGACAATACAATGGACCAGAAGATTTATTAGTTGAACTTAAAAATTCAAGCCAAACTGAGTGGGTTGACACAATTGTTATTCCTGCTGGTGGAGCAAACGTATTTACAGGTTTAACCAAACTCAGACTTGCAGCTAATGCTGGTATTCTAACCAACAAAGGTTGTGGACCAAACTATTCAGGAGAATTTGAAGATTATGGTTTAGTAATCAAGAATGATGACGTTATTCCTTATATTGAATTGTTCAACCCTGCATTCCCTGACGTTGTGGCAAGTCCTGATACATTTATTCTGAACTCTTGTGCTACTTGGGTAGAACCAGGTTACAAAGGTTGGGATGATGTAAGTGGTGATCTTACTTCACAAGTTGTTGTTAATGGCACATCAGCTATCAATCCTTTAGCTGCTGCTTATTATCCTTTAACTTATGATGTACAAGATGATGCTGGTAATGATGCTGTACAAGCCATACGTGTTGTTGAAGTGTTAAAAGACATTATTCCTGTTACCATTACAATGAATGGTAATATGAACGACCGTGTTGCTGTATTTAGCAGTGCATATACAGATCCTGGAGCAATATACACTGACAATTGTAGTGGTGTTGATGCATCAGCTAGTGGATCAGCCGGTACTGTTGATGTTAATGTAACCGGTGTTTATACAATTAGCTACTGGGGTACAGACTTAGCAGGTAATTCAGATACTGTTTATCGCTATGTTGAAGTATATGATGACATTAATCCTGACATTACATTATTAGGAAATGACACCATTTATTGGGAAGCCAAAACAGCATTTGTTGACCCATGGGTTTCGATTTCTGATAATTATGATACAGGTTTAGTAGCCAGTTTAAAAGGTTTTGTTGACGTTGACAAATTAGGATCTTACTTCCTCACATATTGTGTTTCTGACAATTCAGGAAACGGACCTAACTGTGTTGACCGTTTGGTTATCGTTGAAGATACTAAAGCACCAACCTTAACATTTGCACAATCAACTTATACACTGGATGTATTCCATCCTTATACCACTCCTGCTTACACTGTAACGGATTTGGTTTGGGATCCAGCTAATATTATCGTAATGAAAACAGCCGGAAGTGTGAACACATACAAAGTTGGTTCATACCCATTAACTTTCAATGCAACTGATGCAGCTGGAAATGTTTCAGCAGATGTAGTTATTACTATCGATGTTGTCGACAGAGTAGCTCCAGAAATTGAATTAGTTGGTAGTTCGTTAATGACTGTTGAAAGATGGGATAGCTTAATGGATCCAGGTGTAACAGCACGTGATAATTATTACAAAGATCCTGCTGATTTGACACTTCTTCCAAATGCTGGTACATTTATGAGTACACAGGAAGTAGGTCTCTATTCAATTACTTATCAGGTTGAAGATGGTTCTGGCAACAAGTCAGCCGTACTAACCAGATTTGTTTATGTTTCAGAGAGCACTTCTTCTATCGATGACGTAGTAAGTGAAGAAAACTTCAGCTACTATCCAAATCCTGTTACCGATGTATTAAACATTGAAGTGGCCATGACTTCTTACAAGCATGTACAAATATCAATTTTCAATGCACTTGGCGAAAAAGTAATGGATGTAAATGAAGGTTATGTAATGAATGATCTTTATCAGGTAAACGTAAACAACCTTGCAGCTGGTATGTATTATATCCGCTTTAATGTTGGAGAAGATACCGAGTTCAATAAGAAGTTCATTTTGACAAAGTAAATAATTATTTTCATACAAAAACCCGGGTAATACCGGGTTTTTTTTTGGCCTTTATCAAACTAACTCTCCACTTATCAACTAATTATTCAGGAAATACAAGTAGAAATACGCAGTAATAGCTAAGATAAACTTGTGTAAAAAAAAAAATCTGAGTAAATTTGCTTACAAGGGCAAAAGTATGTCCTTTGAGTAAGGTATATTCTATAATTAAATAATAAGTTTATGATGAGAAATTTTACACGTTTTCTTTCATTGGTTTTCGTAAGTGCATTATTGATGAGTCAATTTGCATACGGACAATTATCTGGAACTTACACAATTGGTTCAGCCGGTAATTATACAACTTTTTCAGCTGCAGTATCAGCTTTGAATTCAGGAGGAGTAAGTGGTCCTGTTGTATTTAATGTTGCAGCGCAAACGTTCAGCGAAAAAATTATTCTTACACCTGTTTCAGGCGCAAGTTTAACCAATACAATTAGTTTTATCGGGGCTGGTAACACACAAACTACCCTTACGTATTCGGGATCGTCAACATCCAACTGGTCTACTGTTCAGTTTGATGGTGCAGATTATTTTGTGTTTAAAGACATGAAAGTCCAGAACACAGGATCTTCTTATGCGAACTGTTTCTTTTTCACAAACAATTCGAGATATAACACTATTCATAATTGTTATATCAATGTGGGTAAAGGTTCAGCTTCCTATAGAATTCCTATTATTGCCTCTGGTAGTAAAACCAGTTATTCAACATCAGGAAATAACGCCTGGTACAATACCATTAGTGAAAACACTATTTATGGTGGTTATTATGGAATCCGAATGTATGGTGGAGGATCTTCCTCTCCAAACTTGGGAAACAACTTCCTTGATAACTTAATTACGGATCAGTATTATTACCCAATGTATATATATTATAATGGTGAAATGCATGTACAGCGTAATACAATACGTAATATAACATCTACAGGTGGTTATGGTATAATGCTTTATTATGGTACTTCAGACACCGTTACCCATAATGATATCCAAACACAACGTTATGGAATGTATTTTTACTATAACAACTATTATGTTAAAGGCCAGAGTTTGTTAGCCAATAACATGATTTATAACTTTGGGTTTAGATACAATCGTGGAATTTATTTCTATCGTGCAGAAAATACCAAAGTCCTTTTTAATACCATTTGGACAAAATCAAGTAGTTCATCAACCTCCTATTGTGGAATTTATGCTTATTACAACAATGGTTGTGAAATAAAAAGTAATATTTTTGTCAATAGCGGTGGCTCTTATGGTCGTTGCATTTATGAAAACTACGGATCCTGGGCCGATGGAAGTGTTGATTACAACAACTACTATAGCACAGGTAATTATTTTGTTACTTGGGGAGGGGCAACACGCTCTTCATTAAGTGCATGGCAAACTGCAAATCCAACTCTCAATGTAAATTCTATTAGCTCAAATCCATATTTAGCCAGTACAACCGATATGCATCTGACAGCTTCATCACCCTTATTGATGGGCCCAAACACAGATGTTGCAGTTGACATAGATGGTGATGCAAGAGGAAACACATTTTCTATTATTGGTGCCGACAAAGTCGATATTAACGGAAAAGATATTGCCATGCTTAGCGTTGATGGACCAACAACATGGTCAACTGGAAATAATACGTTAGAAGTAACATTTGCCAATTTACGCAAAACAGTCGTTAATTCCTTGGATTTTGGCTATCAGCTAGGCAATGGAACTCCTGTTAACATTACAGGTTACACCCCTTCTGCTTCTTTAAATCAGGGTGATGGAATGGCTTATAGCTTCTCCACACCGGTAAATATTCCTGCTGATGGAACTTATTCATTAAAAATATGGGTAGCCAAGCCAAATAATAGTTCACCAGATGATGTGCCAGCTAACGACACCTTATACTATACCTTAAAAACCTCCTTGAATGGAACATACACAATTGGAGGCAGCGGTGCTGACTATACTAACTTTTCAGATGCAGTTGATGACCTAAACACAAGTGGTATTGCAGGTCCTGTAACATTTTTAGTTGCTGCTGGAACCTATAGTGAAAAAATATCACTCTCAGAAGTTTTAGGAGCAAGTGCCTCTAACCCAATTAAATTTATTGGCGCTGGTAGTACACAAACTATATTGACCTATGCAGGTACATCAACCTCGAACTGGACAACCGTTACACTAGATGGAGCCGATTATGTTACCTTTAAAAACATGAGAGTTCAGAATACAGGTTCATCTTATGCCAACTGTTTCTTTTTTACAAACGATGCACGTCATAACTTAATCGACAGTTGCTATATCAATGTTCCTTCTGGATCTGCTTCATATACTATTCCAATTATTGCCTCAGGTAGTAAAACAAGTTATTCTACAACAGGTAATAATGCATGGTATAATACCATTAGCAATAACACCGTTTATGGTGGATATTATGGAATTCGTTTTTATGGCGGTGGTTCTTCTACACCGAATTTGGGTAATAATTTCATAAATAACCTGGTCACAAATCAGTATTATTATCCCATGTATATTTATTATAATGGAGAAATGCATGTGACTGATAACGTTATTAGGAATGTATCTGCATCAACAGGATATGGAATTATGCTCTATTATGGTACGTCCGATACTGTTTTGCGCAATGATGTTCAAACAGGTGCTTATGCATTCTATTTTTATTACCAGAACCGTTATATTAGTGGTAATTCATTATTTGCAAATAACGCTCTTTATAATTTCGGATATACAAGTTATAACCGTGGAGTTTATGCCTATTATGCACAAAACACAAAGTTTTATCACAACACTATACGAACAAATATAAGTTCTAACTCCACTTCTTATTGTGGCATGTACCTATACAATAACTCAGGTTGTGAATTGAAGAATAATATTTTCCATGATGGAGGTAATTATGGTTACTCCATTTACAGATCGAGCGGAACATGGGCCTCAGGAAGTGTCGATTATAACTGTTATTATAATCAAAATAATAATTTTGTTTATTGGGGTTCTTCATACAATAATTTAGCTGCCTGGAAATCAGCCTACTCAACCTTAAATGCCAATTCATGGGAAATCAATCCTGGTTTGAAAAGTACAACTGATTTTCATCTAACCACTGCAAGTCTTACATTACAAGCTCCATATATTGGAATTGATGATGACATTGACAATCAAAGCAGACCAAATACAACTGTATTTATAGGTGCTGATGAACCAGAACCAATGGTATTCGATTCATTTGTTGTAACTGATTTATCCCCTCAGTTTGCTTTTGCCGGTCAAACCCGTGTAAAAATGCTGAAGGTTGATATCAAGATTACAGGAATTGCAAATCCGCTACCTATATCTGCTGCTTATTTCAGCACTAATGGTTGTAGCGACCCAGCTGATTTAGAAAAATTCAGATGGTACAATCAGAATGGTGCTCCATTAGATGATATGGATCAAATATACACAGTTGATAACCCTTCAGGTGTCATTACCATAATTCCTCCTTCAGGAACAAATGTTGGTGATGTTGTCCAGATTTTTGCAGCTTATGATGTAGAATTTGGTGCTACTGTAAACGATTCAATGGATATGTCTTTTGACTCAGCCATGATAGATGGTGTAATGCGCTATGCAAAAGTTGGAAACAGCAATCCTGTGGGTAGCACATACATTGTAGCTCCATCGAGTTATGCTGATTATTGCGATGTTGTTCGTGTTCAAAATGGTGCTTATTCCATTGGTACACGTAGAATTAAGTTTGAAGATATTGATGTAAAATCAGGTACTTTAGATATGGGTTTTGTACCAAATAACAGTGTTGTACAATTCAATACAACTCCTGTTCCTACCGTACACCGTAAAGTAACATATCCGATAACTATTCAACATGGTGAACTGAATGATCAAAGTACTTCTATATTTCTTGATTACAATAATGATGGATACTTTACAGCCAATGAAAGAGTTAAAGATTTTATCAATATACCAGAAGCTAGTAAAACCGAAAGTTTCATTACCATTCCTTGTGATGTAACAACAGGAATTCATAGAATGAGAATTGTATCAGATTACGGTGCATATACTCCTAATCCTTGTGGAACAACAAATTATGGTGAAGTCGAAGACTTTTTACTCTATATCGCTCCAGAGAAAACCCCAGTTGTATCGATTACTAATAAAGATACTGGTTATGTTTCAGGTTTAGTCCTCTTTACCCCTGTTCTGGATACAGATGGTGATATTTTCATCTTATGGGATTACGATAACAATAATGTAGTAGATGACACATCTGACATGGGTGAATATTATTTCGCAACAACAGGAATAAAAACAGTGGCTGTTAAAGCAGTAAATCAAGGTTGTTTCGACACCACGACTTCTGCAATTGCCTATACGTCTATTGTGATTGTTCAGGCAACTACAGTACCTGTTACCAATTTTATTTCTGACAATAATATTCTTACACCAAATACAACCGTCAATTTCACAGACTTAACAACCAATGGTCCTTTTGCATGGGAGTGGGTAATTACACCCGATACTATTAATGGTAATTCAACCCATACATTTTTGGGTACTTCCAGCGATCGCGAACCAAGTGTTATTTTCCATGAAATTGGTGATTATACTGTGAGTCTTACTACACAGAATACCATAGGATATAATACAGCTACAAAAGTTGATTACATCAGTGTTCTGAAAGAAGAAGTTTTCTGTTCAGATTTCAGTAGCCGTGCAATAACAGGTTTTGTTTTCGATAATGGCGGATCAAACAATTATACCAATCCAACTAGTGGAGATGACTATACTTGTGATTATTTATTGATTCCTGATTGTGCTAATGCAGTTACATTAGATTTCCTTGATTTTGATGTAGCCAGTAATGTACTTAACGGATGTAATACGATTCCTTCAGACGGATTAAGAGTGTATGATGGTACTGATAACTCAGGAACACCATTGCATTTACAATTCTTAGATGGAAACGGAGATCCTATGTTCCCGAATGGATTTACAAACGGACCAGGTAATGCAAGCATTGGAATTCCTCCATCAGTTACTGCAAATTCAGGAAGTATGTATCTTGAGTTTTATGTTAACTGTGGCGCAGTAGGAACAGGATTTAAAGCCAAGTGGACTGCACAGACATTTACACCAACAGCTCCTGTTGCTTCCATTACAGGACAAGACACCATCTATACAAATCAAGTGGCTTACTTTAACAGTTCGTCAATTGGTGCTCTCGATTTCTATTGGGATATGGACGATGATGGTTGGGCTGATTTATTCACAGAAAATGTTAGCTGGCAGTATACAACTGCAGGTGTTCATACCATTACACTGATTGCTTATACTTGTGGTAAATTAGATACAACAACATTTGATTTAGTTGTATTGGATCCAACTTCAAAACCAGTTGTAGATTTCTATGCCGATTATACCAATATTACTATCGTTGATCCTGTTGTATTGACAGAAGATGCCGATAATACAGTGTATGAATGGCAATGGGATATTACACCTATGGATTACACCATTTTATCAGGTGATTTGAACGAAACTAGCTTCAGTGCTGTATTTAACAAAGTAGGTAAGTATACTGTTAAGTTAGTTTGTACAAACCAACAAGGAAAAGATTCCATGGTAAAGGTTGATTACATTTATGTATACAAATCTTGTACACCATTGGTAGGAAATCTTAACCCAGATGTTGGAATTTCAAAATTCACCTTACAAAACATTGGAGGTGATACGTTAATTCAGAATAGTTCTTCCATCGGAATGACTGCCTATACTGATTATAGTGTTCTTAAGAAAGCAACTGTTGCTAAAACAGGTACTTATACATTTACCTTAGATAGAAACACCAATTTCAATAAGATTACCCGTTCAATTTATATTGATTACAATCAGGATGGAGATTTTAATGATGTTGGAGAAGAAGTTGCCAAGCAATACAATTCAAGCTCATTGAGCTGGACTATTGATGTAACAATTCCTTCTACTATCGCAACAGGATTGGCAAAAATGAGAATAGCAACCAATGCCGGTCAATTGAATAACAAAGGTTGTGGACCAAACTTTAGTGGTGAATTCGAAGATTACGGATTAGAAATTACTGAAGATGTTAGTGTACCAGTTATTACACTGATTGGAAACAATCCACTAATTTCAAATAGTTGTGCATCCTATGCAGAACCAGGTTATATGGCTTGGAGTAATGTTCAGGGTAATTTAACTAGTTCAGTTGTTGTAACAGGAACTATTAACCCAACTGTTGCTGATACATATGATATTAAATACAATGTAACCAGTCCTGCTGGAATAGCAGCCATGCAAGTTATCAGACAAGTTATTGTTCTTAAGGATATTGTAAATCCAGAACCAATGCTTAACGGTAACAATCCTGACTCTGCTGCAGTAGGTAATATGTATACAGATCCTGGTTATACACCAACAGATAATTGTAGTGGTGTTAAATCACATTCATATGTTAACAATGTTAATGGAATGGTTGTCGGATGGCAGCAGGTTATGTTTGTTTTGGAAGACAATGCCGGAAATATAGATACTTCTTACAGAGATGTATATATATATGATGATATTGATCCTACCATTACGCTGCTGGGAAGTAACCCAATTATGTTAGAAGCTGGTGATGTATTTAACGATCCTGGTGCTGATCCACAAGATAATTACTACTCAGGTTTAACCTATGAAGTAATTGGATCAGTTGATGTGAATCAATTAGGTACTTACTTCCTCTCCTATTGTGTTACTGACTCATCAGGAAATGGTCCTGTATGTGTTGACAGAACAGTTATTGTTGAAGATAACACTCCTCCAACCTTAACAATGATAGGAGCAAATCCATTCATACTTCCTGTACACCAGAATTTCAAAGATCCAAGTGTAGATATCGTTGATAATTATTACAGTTTTGCTAATGGAGAAATTATTCTAACCACCAACTCTACTGTTAATACCTATGTATTAGGAACTTATACAGTTACTTATCAGGCAGTTGATGGATCTGGAAACGTTTCAGCCATAATGACCAGAACAGTTGAAGTTGTTGATCAAATTGCTCCAACTATTGAGTTATTAGGTTCAACTACGGTAACCATTGAAAGATGGCAGGATTATGTTGATGCAGGTGTTAAAGTTCATGACAACTATGACGCAGAAGCTGTGTTAACAATCAACAACAATTCAAATGGAACCTATCCTGACAATACATTCGAAGAAGGATTATATACTTATTCTTATTCAGTTTGTGATGTATCAGGAAATTGTTCAGGTGATATTTTCAGAACGATTTATGTTCTTCCAAGTACTTCATCAATTGATGAAAAAGACTTGTCAGAATTTATCAGCTACTATCCAAACCCAGCTGATCGTATATTAACAATTACAATTGACTTACCAGTTTATAAGGATATCAAAGTATCCGTAATCAATACACTTGGTGAAGAAGTTGTGGATGTTTTTGCTGGAAGTATTAAAGCCGAGCAAAAAACAATTGATGTTTCCAAATTAAGTTCAGGTATGTATTACATCAGAATTTATGCAGGCGACAAGCAGTATAATGAGAAATTTATCATTGCACATTAATTTCTGATTAACAATTGATTAGAGAGCCTCCATAGTTTATGGAGGCTCTTTTTTTTTGTAGAATGCTTAATCTGTAAACGTTTACATTTGGTATTAGCACATACCATTGAATAGTTGAATTGACTTGCTGCCTAAAAACCTGAGTTAAGGATAAGATTTAACTCACAGAAAACTAATGGGGCACCCGCCTGAACGGATTCATTCTGGCAAGTTTGATTAGTGCTTATAATCATGAAGTTATAGCATGCTATTTCAAGTGATTTTAAGTTCAAAGATGATGTAAATTAGCTTTCCCATTCATGGGTTTCGATGATTAGCCCATATACTTCCTCAAATTTCCTTGCCTCGCCTGAATGACAAGGTCGGGCAGGAATTATCCAGATAGTACTTCGAAAATTGGAGTTGTCTATGAACTAATCACCTGAAACTGTGAGCAAAGCTTATCCCGAACTCAGGTTTAAATTTCGCATACGCAAATACTACTGCATTCAATAGGAACTTATGTATTATTGCTGATCAATTAATCACTTAATTATTGAATTAATTACTTTAGAATGAAGTCAAATAAGAAGAAATCTGCTACCTTTGTACTCTCAAAATAACGGTAAAAAAATAACAGAAAATGACAAATATAGGCAAGGTGGTTCAGGTTATTGGCCCTGTAGTTGACGTAAGTTTTGCAAGTGAGAACAGCAGTCTTCCCGAAATATACTCTGCATTGGTAATTGATAGAACTGATGGACAAAAATTGGTTCTTGAGGTTCAAAAACATTTAGGCGAAGACATGGTACGCACTATTTCCATGGATTCTACTGAAGGTTTAGTCAGGGGAATGGATGTTGTCGACACAGGCGAACCTATTAAAATGCCTATTGGAGAAAATGTGCGTGGTCGATTGTTCAATGTGGTTGGAGAAGAAATTGATGGTTTAGGTAAAGTTGATACCGATCAATTCCGATCCATTCATCAAGATCCGCCAAAGTTTGAAGAATTATCTACTGTTGAAGAGCCTTTATGGACAGGAATTAAGGTAATCGATTTATTAGAGCCTTATTCAAAAGGAGGAAAAATTGGATTATTTGGAGGTGCTGGCGTTGGTAAAACCGTGTTAATCATGGAATTGATTAATAATATCGCCAAAATGTATGAAGGTATTTCTGTGTTTTCAGGAGTTGGAGAGCGTACACGAGAAGGAAACGATCTGTTAAGAGAATTCCTCGAATCGGGTGTTATTAAATACGGAGATGCTTTTGTAAAAAGTATGGAAGCCGGAGGCTGGGATTTGAGTGTTGTTGATCCAAAAGAAGTAACCCAAAGTCAGGCAACATTGGTATTTGGTCAAATGAACGAACCTCCTGGAGCCAGAGCAAGAGTTGCATTATCAGCTTTGAGTATTGCAGAATATTTCAGGGATGGAAACGAAGAAACCGGTGGACGCGATATCTTGCTTTTTATTGATAATATTTTCCGTTTTACCCAAGCCGGATCTGAAGTATCCGCTCTCTTAGGAAGGATGCCATCAGCAGTAGGTTATCAGCCTACATTAGCCACTGAGATGGGCCGAATGCAAGAAAGGATAACATCTACCAAACGTGGATCTATCACCGCTGTAGAAGCTGTTTATGTGCCTGCCGATGATTTAACTGACCCTGCTCCTGCCACTACTTTTTCTCACCTTGATGCAACTACTGTATTAAGTCGTAAGATTTCAGAATTGGGAATTTATCCTGCTGTTGATCCTTTGGATTCAACCTCCAGAATATTAACACCCGAAATCATTGGTGACAAGCATTATGATACCGCACAACGCGTAAAAGAAATTTTACAACGCTACAACGATTTACAGGATATTATTGCAATTCTTGGTATTGATGAACTTTCGGATGATGACAAACAAGTTGTTCACCGTGCCAGAAGAATTTCCAGATTTTTATCTCAACCATTTTTTGTTGCCACACAATTTACCGGTTTGGAAGGAAAATTTGTAGCCATTGAAGATACGATCAAAGGCTTTAATATGATACTGGATGGTGAAGTTGATAAATATCCAGAATCTGCATTCAACTTGGTTGGAACAATCGAGGAAGCTATTGAGAAAGGTGAACATATGCTTTCAGAAAACGATTAATACTTAAATTTTAAAAGCATGTTACTTGAGATAATATCTCCGGACAAAGTTATATATACAGGTGAAGTCCAAAGTGTTAGATTACCGGGCAAGGATGGCTATTTTGAAATACTCAAAGACCATGCTCCCTTGATTTCTTTGCTTCAAGCTGGTGAAATAAAAGTTGTCGATCAAAATGGTTCAACCGAAACTTTCAATACCAATAAAGGTTTTGTAGAAGTTGTGGATAATACGATAACCGTTTTAGTTTGATTTTCGATCAAACTTTCTGAATAAAGAGCTGAATTTCATTTGAAGTACTCCCCAAAAGGCTTCCTTAATAATCGATTTATTCATTTTTGATACACCACGGGTTCTGTCGGTGAAAATAATAGGCACCTCTTTTATTTTAAAATCATATTTCCAGGTCAAAAACTTCATCTCAATCTGAAAAGCATAACCCTTAAATTTGATTTTGTCCAATTCAAGTGTTCGTAGTACTTCAGCCGAATAGCAAACAAAACCAGCTGTAGTATCTTTAATTGGCATACCCGTAACGATACCCACATAGCGAGAAGCATAATAGGATAATAAAACACGAGCCAAAGGCCAGTTTACAACATTGGCACCGGAAATATATCGGGAACCCACGGCTAAATCATTTCCTTCGTTGGCACATGCATGATGTAACCGCACTAAATCATCAGGATTGTGAGAGAAATCGGCATCCATCTCAAAAATGTAATCGTATCCTCTTTCCAAACACCAGTGAAATCCAGCAATATAAGCCGTTCCAAGACCTTGTTTCCCTTCCCTTTCAAGAATGTGTAATTTGTTCTGGTATGAATTGGCCATCAAATCTTTCACAATTTGCCCCGTACCATCCGGGCTTCCATCATCAACAATGAGTACATGAAAAGGAACCGATAAAGTAAATACCTTATTGATAATATCAGAAATGTTTTCCTTCTCATTATAGGTTGGAATAATTACAATTGGCTTCGTCAATGGAATAGTTTTACTAATTTTAAAATAGTTGAAAGGTGCAAAAATAATACCTTTACCAATTAAACGCTTAATGATATATATTATTTTTGAGCTAATTTCGCAAGAATATAATCTGGCTATTAAAAAAGATCAATGAACAAAGTTAATAAAGCAGTTTTTCTGGACAGAGATGGCGTTATCATCGAGGAACAAGGGCACTACAACTTCTTGGCAGATCATGTAAATATTAATGATGGAATGGTGGAATCCTTACAAATATTACAGGAAAAAGGATATCTGCTGATTGTAATTACTAATCAGGGGGGAATTGCCAAAAAACTGTATAACCATAAAGAAGTAAAAGAAGTTCATAAAACATTGCGTGAATTCTTTCAAACTTACGGTATAAAAATAACAGATTTCTACTACTGTCCCCATCACGATAAAGTTGGAAAATGTTTATGTCGCAAACCAGATTCGTTGATGCTAGAAAAAGCAATGGCCCAATATCATATTGATCCCGATCAAAGTTATTTCATTGGCGATACCGAAAGAGATGTGCTTGCCGGAGATAAAGCCGGATTATCAAGCATATTGATCCAACCAAATGCAGATTTAGGAAATTATTTAGACCAAATTATATAGCTGTATCAGATGAAGGTCAAGCATATTATACTTATTTATTTGATTGGGGTGTTGTTTTTGATGATAGGATCTTTATTCAAAATTATGCATTGGGTAGGTGCCGGAGTTTTATTATTATCCGCTTCAGTAATTGAAGTATTATCCATTGTTTTGGCCATTTGGAAAGTTTTCACCATTGAAAAGTTTAAGGATTTTTTGAACAGTTGATGGCAATCAATGGCATGATTAAGAAATTAAAAGGCTTCAGAAATAATTAGTTCATATTACCGTTCAATTAAACCTGTGAATTGTAATTTTGCAGTCCTTACAAACAAAAAGAAAGAACCTTGTCAGTTAAAGTTGATAGTTTAACTAAAATATACGGAAGCCAACGCGCTATCGACTCCATTTCATTTGAAGTAAAAAGTGGTGAAATAGTTGGTTTTTTGGGTCCGAATGGAGCTGGAAAATCAACCACAATGAAAATTATTTCCTGCTTTACCCTACCTACATCCGGCAATGCGTTTGTTAATGGAATTGATATTCTCACCGATCCTGTAGAAATCAGAAGAAATATTGGCTATTTACCTGAACATAATCCGCTCTATGAGGATATGTATGTTAGAGAGTACTTGTTTTTTATTGCTCAACTTCATAAAATAAGTGGTTCCTATTCAAAGCGGGTTTCAGAAATGATTGAACTCACAGGTTTAACACCAGAGCGCCATAAGAAAATTCAAGAACTATCAAAGGGTTTCAAGCAGCGGGTTGGTATTGCACAAGCACTCATACACAATCCTGATGTGTTATTGCTTGATGAACCAACTTCCGGTTTGGATCCGAATCAGGTGGTTGATATTCGAAAACTAATTGTCGACATTGGCAAAACCAAAACCGTCATACTTTCATCCCATATTATGCAGGAAGTGCAAGCCATGTGTAATCGGGTAATCATTATCAACGAAGGAAAAATTGTTGCTGATGATAAAACAGAATCATTAGTAGCTAAAACAGATAAGGGCATACTCATTCAGGTAGAGTTCAAGAAAGCAATAAAAAGAGCCGATTTAAATAAGCTTAAAGGTTTAATTCATGCCGAGAATCAACAAGGAAAATGGCTGCTAAAACTCAATGATATCAAATCGCGTGAATTCGTTTTTGAGTTTGCTGTTCAAACTGGCAATACAATTCTGGAAATGAGCCCTATTCGTGAAAATCTGGAACAAGTTTTTCAACAGATAACTAATACAAAGCAATAGAGACAAATGTTTGCAATTTATTTAAAAGAGATCAATAACTTTTTCAGCTCCATCATAGCTTATGTGGTGATTATTGTCTTTTTAGTTGCCAACGGAGTTTTTCTTTGGCTTTTGCCTGAAAGCAATATTTTTGATTTCGGTTATGCCAGTCTCGATCAGCTTTTTGAATTAGCACCCTGGGTATTTATGTTTCTGGTGCCGGCCATTACCATGCGTTCTTTTGCAGAAGAAAGAAAATCGGGTACTTTGGAAATAATTCTAAGCAAACCTGTGTCGGATATTCAAATAATATTGGGAAAATATTTTGCCAACTTAAGCCTCGTTTTATTTGCTCTCCTCCCCTCTTTGGTTTATTTCTTTAGTGTATATCAAATGGCTTCGCCAGTTGGAAACATGGACATTGGTGGCACATGGGGGTCTTATCTGGGTCTGTTTTTTCTGGGAGCTGTTTATGTATCCATTGGTTTACTGGCTTCCTCATTAAGCGATAATCAGATTATTTCATTCATCCTTGCTCTTTTTATTTGTTTCTTCTTTTATTCTTTACTGGATATGCTAAGAGGTTTACTTCTAATTAGTCCCATCGATCCTTTCCTTGAGTATTTAAGCATCAATACACATTATATATCCATGAGTCGGGGTGTTATTGATAGCCGCGACATGATTTATTTCATCAGCTTTTCAGCATTGTTCCTCTTTTTATCACGCTTAATAATGGAAAAGAGAAAATGGTAAAAAAGGACACCAAGCAAATGGACAATTTGACGAAATATAAAAGACAAAGTTTTGTGCAAGCGGCTATTCTGCTGGCTGTCATAATTCTTTTGAATATTTTCTCGTCTCATAGTTATTTCAGGTTAGATTTAACACAAGACAATCGTTATACCTTAGGTGAGCCAACAATTAATTTACTGAACGAATTAGACGATCAGGTTTATGTTAAAATATACCTTGAAGGTGAACTACCTGCAGGATTCCGTAAATTAAAAGAATCGACTCGTGAATTGCTCGATGAGATGCGTAATTCAACCAAAACAAAAATTGAATATGATTTTATCGATCCGTTAGAATCGGGAAATGCAAAAGAACAACAAGAAATTTATCAGCAACTCATCGAAATGGGTTTAGAGCCCGTTAATCTGGAGGTGCAAACAGAAGGAAATAAAACCCAGAAAATAATTTTCCCGGGTGCAATCATTTTCTACAAGAACAAACAAATACCATTAAAATTACTCAAACAACAAATAGCCACTGCGCCTGATGAAGTCTTACACAACTCCATTGTCAGCTTGGAATATGAATTCAGTAATGCCATCCGAAAATTAGCCAGCAACTCAAAAAGTCGAATTGCATTTATTGAAGGACATGGTGAATTAGATAAAGACCAAACTCAAGATATTTACAATACTTTATCTGAGTTTTATGAAGTCAAGCGTATTCATCTACCCTCTTTTAAAGTGGGCATTTTAGATGATTTTGATTTGGCTATTGTGGCTAAGCCCGATTCACAATTCAATGATTTAGAAAAATACAAACTGGATCAATTCATTGTTAAAGGTGGACGTGTTTTGTGGCTAGTGGAAAGCCTCATGGCCAATATGGATAGTTTAGCTACAAATGGTGGTGTTACCACAACCCTCGATTATGACCTGAATCTGAAAGATTTGTTCTTCCATTATGGTATCCGCCTGAATTATAATCTGGTTCAGGACATCCAATGTCATTTGATTCCTGTACTGGTTAATCAGGGAGCTCCCCAGCAAGATTTTCGCCCCTGGATTTACTTTCCGGTTGTGTTTCCGGCAACAAACCATCCGATTGTAAATAATCTCAAT